>DASSXJ010000263.1 GCA_035703895.1 bacterium
GAAGTGGGGCATCCTCGAAAACCTGCGGCGGCACGGGTGCGACACGTGGGTGCTTCCGCACACGACCACCGCGGAGGAGATCCTCGAGCTCCGGCCGGCCGGGCTCGTCTTGTCACCGGGGCCCGGTGATCCGAGACGTCTGGCCTTCCAAGTGGCACAGGTGCAGAGATTGTGGGGGCGTCTCCCGATCTTCGGGATCTGCCTCGGGCATCAGATCATCGGTCGGGCGGCGGGGGCGGAGACGTTCAAGCTCCCCTTTGGGCACCGGGGCAGTAATCATCCGGTCAAGGACGAAGAGCGGGGCAGGGTCTGCGTGACCACGCAAAACCATGGGTACGCGGTGGATGAGGGGTCGATCGACGCCACGGAGGTGATCGTCACCCACCGCAACCTCAACGACGGCACCGTAGAAGGGTTGCGCCACCGAATCCTTCCGATCATGTCGGTGCAATACCATCCCGAGGGTCGCCCCGGTCCGCTCGACTCCGGCTACCTGTTCGAGCAGTGGATGGCCATGATCGGGGCCCCGTGGGCGTCCGGAGCTCTTCACGCGGGCGCGGGCACAGATGGGCCCCGCTGAGATCCGCAAGGTGCTGGTGATCGGCTCAGGGCCGATCATCATCGGACAGGCGGCCGAATTCGACTACTCCGGCAGCCAGGCGTGCCGCTCGCTCTCCGAGGAGGGCGTCGAGGTCGTCCTGGTCAACAGCAATCCCGCGACGATCATGACCGATCTCGATACGGCCGATCGGATCTACATCGAGCCTCTTACGGTCGAGTTCGTGACGCGCATCCTCGAGCGAGAGCGCCCTCAGGGGCTCCTGGCCACGCTCGGCGGCCAAACGGGCCTCAACCTCGCCGTGGGGCTGGCCGAGGCCGGTGTGCTCGACCGGCTCGGAGTCCGCCTCCTCGGAACCCCCCTCGAGGCGATCCGGCGGGCGGAGGACCGCGAGTTGTTCCGGGATGCGATGACCGAGTTTGGCGAACCGGTCCCCGAGAGCGCCATCGCGCGATCGGTGGACGAGGCCAGGGTGTTCGCGGAGGAGATGGGCTATCCGGTGGTGATCCGGCCGGCGTATACCCTGGGGGGTACGGGGGGTGGGGTCGCCGTGGATCGGCCGTCCCTCGAACAGATCGCATCGCTCGGGCTGGCGGCAAGCCGGATCGGCCAGGTCCTGGTCGAGCGGTCGCTGGCCGGGTGGAAGGAGATCGAGTACGAGGTGATGCGGGACCGCGTCGATACCTGCATCACCGTTTGCAACATGGAAAACCTCGACCCGATGGGCGTGCATACCGGCGATAGCGTGGTCATCGCGCCGAGCCAAACGCTGAACGATCGTGAATACCAGATGCTGCGGAGCGCCAGCCTGCGGATCATCCGTGGGCTTGGGATCGAGGGGGGCTGCAACATCCAGTTTGCCCTGGACCCCCACAGCGCGCAGTACTTCGTCATCGAGGTCAACCCGCGGGTCAGCCGGTCGAGCGCGCTGGCGAGCAAGGCCACCGGATACCCGATCGCCCGCGTCGCGGCGAAGATCGCGCTGGGGCGCACGCTCGAAGAGATCCCCAACGCCGTGACCGGCAAGACCCGCGCCAGCTTCGAACCGGCGTTGGATTACGTCGTGGTCAAGATCCCCCGGTGGCCGTTCGACAAGTTTCCGGGCATTGAACGGCGGCTGGGCACGCAGATGCAGTCGACGGGCGAGACGATGGCGATCGGGCGGTCGGTCGAGGAGGCCCTGCTCAAAGCGCTGAGGTCGCTCGACCTCAAGGTCGATGGGCTCGGGTATGCATCCGCCTCCGCGTGGTCGGTGGCGGATGTCCGGCGGCGCATCGCGGAGCCCTGCGACGAACGCTTCTTTGCCATTGCCGAAGGGGTCCGGCGCGGGATGCTGGCGCAGGAGATCGCCGATCTCTCCGGGATCGATTTGTTCTTCATCCACAAGATCGAGCGGATCGTCGGGATGGAAGGCGAGCTGCGCCGCGGGCAGGACGTGGACGTCTTGCGCGAGGCCAAGGCGATGGGGTTTGCCGACAGCGCGATCGCATCCCTCTGGGAGACCACGGCCGGCTCCGTGCGAGAGCGGCGCGCCCGCGCCGGGATCCGCCCGGTCTACAAGATCGTCGACACCTGCGCCGGCGAGTTTCCCGCCATGACGCCGTACTTTTACTCGACGTACGCGGAGGAGGACGAAGGCCCCGCCGGCGGCGGAGAGCGGATCCTCGTCCTCGGCTCCGGCCCGATCCGGATCGGGCAAGGGATCGAGTTCGACTACTCGAGCGTCCACGCGGTGAAGGCGCTGCGCGCCGAGGGCCGGGAGGCGATCCTGATCAACAACAACCCCGAGACGGTCAGCACCGATTTCGACGTCGCGAACCGGCTGTACGTGGAGCCCCTCACACTGGAAGATGTCCTCCACGTGATCGAGCGCGAGCAGGTGGCGGGCGTGATTGTGCAGGTGGGCGGCCAGACCGGGCTCAACCTGGCCGGACCGCTTGCCCATGCCGGCGTACGGATCATGGGGACGGCCGTCGAGGATCTCGACGTCTCCGAGGACCGCGAGAAGTTCTATGCCCTCCTCCATCGGCTGCGCATCCCATGTCCCGCCGGCGGGGCGGCGCGCTCGGTTGACGAAGGGCTGGGGATTGCCAGCCGCTTGGGGTACCCGCTCCTGGTCCGGCCGTCGTACGTGCTCGGCGGCCGGGGGATGCAGATCGTCGAGAACGAGGCCGCACTCGTCCACTATCTCCGCTCCGCGGTCGCGTTGGACGAGGACCGGCCCGTGCTGCTCGATAGCTATCTCGACGGCCGGGAGGTTGAAATCGACGCGGTCAGCGACGGCGAGGGCGTCTACCTGCCGGGGGTGATGGAGCACATCGAGCGGGCCGGGGTGCACTCGGGCGACAGCCTGGCGGTGTTCCCGGCCGTCCACGTGACCGCGGAGGAGCGGGATCAGATCGTGGCGCACACGGTCGCGATCGCCCGCGCACTGCACGTCCGCGGGTTCCTCAACATCCAGTTCGTCATCAAGGGCGACACCGTGTACGTGCTCGAGGCCAACCTCAGGAGCAGCCGCACGGTGCCGTTTGTCAGCAAAGCGGCCGGCGTGCCGCTCGTGCCGATCGCCGTTCGCGTGATGCTCGGCGCATCGCTCGCCGACCTCGGATACCCCGGGATCACGCTCCGGCCGCCTCCGGCGCGCATCTCGGTGAAGGCCCCGGTGTTCAGCATGGAAAAATTGCATCGCGTGGACGTGGTGCTCGGCCCGGAGATGACCTCGACCGGCGAGGTGATGGGGCAAGACACCACCCTGCCGGGTGCCCTCTACCGGGCGCTCCTGGCCGCGGGGGTGACGATCCCCGCCAACCGGGCCGTCCTGGCGAGCATCGCCGATCGCGACAAGACCTCGGCGATGCCGCTGATCCGCCGCTTCGCCGACCTCGGCTACGCGGTCTTCGCCACGGACGACACCGCGCGGTTCCTGGCGCGCGAGGGAGTCCGTGCGGTCCGCGTCAGCAAGAACGGCAGCGACCACACCGCCCTGCGGCTCATTCACGAGCACGCGGTGAGCCTGGTGGTCAACACCCCCACGCGGGGCAAGATTCCGGGCCGGGCGGGCTTTGCGCTGCGCCGCGCC
Source organism: bacterium (assembly GCA_035703895.1). Classification (NCBI taxonomy): domain Bacteria; species bacterium. Next base: position 3,639 of record DASSXJ010000263.1, read on the forward strand.
GCGTTCGAGCGTCGCCTTCCGTGCTTCACCTCGCTCGACACCGCGTCGGCGTTCCTCGACGTCGTCACCGCGATCAACGAGGGGCACATCCTCTCGCCCCAGGCGGCCGCAGAGGTATCTCCGCTCTAGATTAATGACCCAGGCCCGGCGTTGCCGGCGCCTCCGGAGGGGGCGCAGACGCGAGGGGCCGGAAGGTGTTCATGATCTGTTGCAACTGAGGAAGATGCTCGCGCACAGTGAGCGGGGTATTCGCGGTCGTCCCCACGACCATGAACGCCCGCCGTCCCCTGGTCACGCAGCTCTGCACGCTCTCGCGCTGCTGCCCTGTCTGGGCGCGCCAGACATACACCCGACTATACGCAGGCAGGCCCCCCAGCGTGGTCGCACCCTGCTGAACCGTCGTCCAGCTGTGGATTGTGAACCGCATGACCATGTCTGCTTCCCCGACGCAGGCCTGCGGAGACAGCGCCGAGGACGTATCCTGCACGATCACGTCAACGCTATCGGGGAGCCCCGACGTCGCGGGGGCCGCCGTTGTCACGGCCGCGGCGCGCGAAGACGTTGACGTCTGAACATTCCACGTGGCCGGCACGCTGATCGTAAACCGGCCGAGTGGGTCGCGGACATTCTTCAGCGCGGCCCCCTCGGTCATCACCAGGGTGGATATCATCATCGTCCCGGCTACAACCGCAGCACCCAGCACAGCATTCATCCGTCTCATACCGCGTATCCTCCTGAGACTATCTCTCAGGACTGCCTAGTATCGCCCATGCCCCTCGACCCACACCCTGCCACCACCGCCCCGTGCCCAATGCCCGGGGATCCAGATCGCCCGCTCCCGCGGAATCCGGGTCCCCACACATTGTTATTCCCCGCGGGCCGCCCCCTTTAACGGCCGTGCAGACGCTTGCAAATTTATTCACTCGACAGTATAATTATTCGATATTGGGGCAGGCGGCGGGGTGGATAGGATGCCGGTGCGGGTCAGCGTGATCGGGGCGTCGGGATACGGGGGGGCGGAGGCCGTGCGCCTGCTGGCCACCCATCCGGAGGTCCGCCTCGCACACGTCACGGCGGAGACGCAGAAAGACCAACCCCTCGCGGCGCTGTACCCGAACCTCCGCGGGTTCGTGGACCTGGTGACCGAAGCGCTGGATCCGGCGGCGATCGGGAAAGACTCCGACCTGGTGATCGTGTCGCTCCCCAGCGGCAAGGCCATGGAGGTCGTCCCCGAGCTCTTGGAGCGAGGGACACGCGTGATCGACGTGGCCGCGGACTTCCGGCTCAAGGATCCGGCCGAGTATCCGGTATGGTACAAGTTTTCCCACGCGGCGCCCCAGTATCTCGCGGAGGCGGTGTACGGGCTTCCGGAACTTCACCGGGACGCCATTCGTCGCGCCCGCCTCGTCGCCAACCCGGGCTGCTACCCGGCCGCGGCGTTGATCGCCGTGGTCCCGCTCCTCCGCGGCGAGATCGCGGCGCTCCACGGCATAGTGATCGACGCGAAGTCGGGAGTCTCGGGAGCGGGGCGGGGCGGAAAGTCGGGCGGCTACGCGTTCGCCGATACGAACGAGGACGTGCGCGCCTACAGCGTGCCGGGCCACAACCACACGGCCGAAATCGAGCAGGAGTTGTCCGGACAGACGGGGACCGCGGTGCGGGTGACGTTTGTGCCGCATCTGATCCCGGTGACGCGGGGGATCCTTGTGACGGCCTATGCCCCACTCGCCCGGAAGGTGACCACCGCGGATGCCATGATGGTGTATCGGGAGGCCTACGCCGAGGAGCCATTCGTCCGCGTTCTCCCGGACGGGGCGCTCCCCCAAACGAAGGCCACGGCCGGCACGAATTACTGCGATGTGGCGGTGCGGATCGATCCGCGCGCCAACATGGCCGTGGCGATCGCCGCGATCGACAACCTCGGCAAGGGCGCCGCCGGTCAGGCGGTGCAAAACCTGAACCTCATGCTGGGGTTCCCGGAGACGACCGGGCTCCGGGTTCCTGGGCTCTATCCGTAACGAGGAGGCCGGCCAATGAGTGGAGGGGTGACGCGGTTGGTGCAGGGGGGCGTGACGTCGGCGCAGGGGTTCGTCGCCTCGGGCGTGCATTGCGGGATCAAACCGCAGAAGAAGGACCTCGCTCTGGTCGTGTCGCGGGGGCCGGCATCGGCGGCGGGCGTGTTCACGACCAACAAGGTCAAAGCCGCGCCCGTTCTCGTCGACATGGAGCGGATCCGGTCGGGTCAAGGGCGCGCGGTCGTGCTGAACAGCGGGAACGCCAATGCCTGTACGGGGGAGCCGGGGCTGCGGGACGCGCGGGAGATGGCGCGCCTGACGGCCGAGCATCTGCAACTCTCCGAAGACCTCGTCTACGTGTGCAGCACCGGCCCGATCGGGGTACCGTTGCCGATGGACGCGATCCGTCGCGGCATCCCCGAGGCCGTCCGTGTCCTGGGGCCCGACGGCGCCACCGCCGCTGAAGCGATCTTGACCACCGATACCGTCCAGAAGACGGCGGCGGTGCAGGTGGCGATCGGCGGCCAGATCGTCACGGTTGGGGGGATGAGCAAGGGCGCGGGCATGATCCACCCGCTGATGGCGACGACGCTCACCGTCTTGACGACCGATGCGACCGTCCCGCCCGCGGTGCTCCAGGCGGCCCTGCGCCGGGCGGCCGACCAGTCGTTCAACCGAATCACCGTGGATGGGGATCGTAGCACGAACGACACGATCTTGCTCTTCGCCAACGGGGAGGCCGGGGCGCCGGAGATCGCCGGCCCGGGTGAGGCGCTGGATGCGTTCCAAGCCGCGCTCAACAGCGCCACGGTGAGCCTCGCTAAGGCGATCGCCAGGGATGGCGAAGGCGCCACCAAGCTGATCGAGATCACGGTCGCCGGCGCGCAGTCCGATGAGGACGCCCAGCGCGCGGCGTTCGCGGTCGCCAACTCTCCGTTGGTCAAAACGGCGATCCATGGAGCGGGGGTCTATTGGGGACGGATCCTGGCGGCGGTGGGGTACTCCGGCGCCGAGGTCCAACCGGATCGGGCGATGGTCCGGATCGGACCGGTGGTGGTCGCCGAGCGCGGAATGCCGGCGGGGGGTCCGGAACTCATCGAGCAGGCGGGCGAGCACCTGGCGGGTCAGGACGTCCAGGTGCTGGTCGACCTGGGCGTGGGGCGAGCGGAAGCCACCGTCTGGACCTGCGACCTTTCTGAAGAATACGTGAAGGAAAATGCCGGGGACCTCTCCTAGGCTGTCCGTCGACGCGGTGACCGAACAGGGCGGGGTGATCGCCCAGGGGCTTCGCTATGTGAGCGCCTGGAAGGGCAAGACCGTCGTCGTCAAGTTCGGGGGGAGCGTGCTCGACTCGAGCCGGGACGGCACGCTGGCCCAGGATCTCGTGCTCCTGAAAGGCGCCGGCATCCATCCGATTCTCGTGCACGGAGGCGGACCCGATATCACGCGCCTGTTGGAGCGGTTGGGGAAGACGTCGCAGTTCGTGCAGGGGCTCCGCGTCACCGACGAGGAGACGATGGAGGTCGTGGAGATGGTGCTCGCCGGCCGCGCGAACAAGGCCCTCGTGTCCCTGATCATTCGCGAGGGCGGTCAGGCCGTGGGCCTCAGCGGGAAAGATGGGCAGATCCTCATCGCCCGCAAGTACCAGGGCGCGGTCGATCTCGGCCACGTCGGCGAGGTGCAACAGGTGCATCCCGAGCTGCTGGTGCAGCTCAGCGCGCAAGGCTATATCCCCGTGGTGGCCTCGCTCGGGATCGGAGAGGACGGGACGAGCTACAACCTCAATGCCGATACCGCGGCCGGGGCGCTCGCGGTCGCGCTCGGCGCGAGCAAGTTTGTGCTGCTGACCGATGTCGAGGGCGTCTACCGCGATTACCATGGGGCGAGAGAGCTCATCTCCGAGTTGCGCGCGGGTGACGTCCCCTCACTCGTCGCGGATGGCACGGTGAGCCGGGGGATGCTGCCGAAGATCGAGGCGGCGATCGCGGCGCTCCGCGGAGGAGTCCCGAGCGCCCACATCATCAGCGGCGCGATTCCGCACGCGCTGCTCGTCGAGTTGTTTACCGAGCGGGGCATCGGGACGATGCTCAACCCGTGACGCGGGTGCTGAGAAAACCGGAGGTGGGGTGAGCGATGACCACACAGGAGACCATCGAGCTGTCGAGGCAGGTCCTGATGCCGAACTACCGGCGCCTGCCCGTCGCGTTCGTCGAAGGACAGGGGATGCGGCTCTGGGACGCAGAAGGCAAAGAGTACCTGGACTTCGTCGCGGGCATCGCCGTCGACGTGCTGGGTCACTGCCATCCCCACCACGTCCGGGCGATCCAGCAGCAGGCGACCAAGCTCATCCACGTCAGCAACCTGTACCACATCCCCCAGCAGGCCGAGTTGGCGCGCGCCCTGCTCGATGTGTTGAGGATCCCCGACGGCAAGGTGTTCTTCTGCAACAGCGGCGCGGAGGCCGCCGAGGGCGCGATCAAGCTGGCCCGAAAGGCCGCGCGCACCGTCCGGGGACGGGACGCGTACGAAATCATCGTCGCGGATCACGGGTTCCACGGGCGGACGATGGGGGCGCTCTCCGCCACCATGGTCGCGCGGTATCACGAGGGGTTTGAGCCGCTGGTACCCGGGTTTGTCTCGGTGCCCCCGAACGACCTCGGTGCGGTGGAGCGGGCCGTCACCCCGAAGACGGCCGCGGTCTTCATGGAGCCGATCCAGGGGGAAGGTGGGATCAACCCCACCGACGACGACTACCTGCGCGGACTCAGGCGGGTGTGCGATGAACGGGGGCTGTGGCTGATCCTCGACGAGGTGCAGACCGGGTTCGGCCGCACCGGCCGCTGGTTCGCCTACCAGCACGCCGGCGTCACGCCGGACATCGTGACCCTGGCGAAGGGGATGGGCGGCGGGGTGCCGATCGGCGCATTTGTGGGGCGCGGGCAGCTGGCGGAGGTGCTTCAGCCCGGCAGCCATGGGTCCACGTTCGCGGGCGGCCCGCTGATCTGCGCCGCCGCGCTGGCGGTGCTGCGCACGATCCAGGAGGAAGATCTCGTGGACCGCGCGGCCGAGATGGGCGCGTACTTGCTGGCGAAGCTCCGCGATCTGGCCAACGCCCACCCGGTGATCACCGAGATCCGCGGCCGCGGCCTCATGGTGGCGATCGAGCTGAGCGTCCCATCGGAGCCGGTTGTGGCGGCGTGCCTCGAGCGGGGGCTCCTGGTCAACAACGTGCAGCCGAAGGCCATCCGGCTGGTCCCCCCGCTGATTGTGGAGCGCGGCGACATCGATGAGGCGATCCGGATCCTCGGCACCGCGTTGAGCGCCGTCGGCGCCGAGGCAGGGAAGGCGGCCGCGAGGTGAGCGCCATGCATCAGCCCAAGCGGGTGGCTCTGGCCTACAGCGGCGGGCTCGACACGTCCGTCATCATTCCGTGGCTCAAGGAGCGGTACGGCTGCCAGGTCGTCGCCGTCGTGGCCGATGTCGGCCAGGGCGACGACTTCGACGAGGTGCGAACGAAGGCCCGGCGCAGCGGCGCCGACGCCGTCGAGGTGGTGGATGTCCGCCATGAGTTCGTGACGCGCTACATCTTTCCGGCGCTGCGCGCCGACGCGGTCTACGAGGGGCGCTACCTTCTCGGGACGTCGCTGGCACGTCCGCTGATCGCCCGCGTGCAGGTGGAGATCGCCCTCGCGGAGGGGTGCGACGCGCTCGCGCATGGGTGCACCGGCAAGGGCAACGATCAGGTTCGGTTCGAGCTCGCCTACCAGGCGCTCGCTCCGGAGCTCGTGGTGATCGCGCCGTGGCGGGAGTGGACCCTCGGATCGCGCGAGGAGGAGATCGAGTACGCGCGGGCCCACGGGGTGCCGGTGCCGGTCACCCGCGAGAAACCGTACAGCATGGACCAGAACCTCTGGCACCTCTCCTTTGAGAGCGGTGTACTCGAGGACCCGTGGGCCGCCCCCCCCGCGGGCATGCACCGGCTCACCGTGGATCCCGAGAAGGCCCCGGATGATGCCGCCCACGTGGAGATCGGCTTCGAGCACGGCACGCCGCTCACCGTGGACGGCCGCGCGCTCGATCCCGTCGGCTTGGTGTCGCACCTCAACCGCCTCGCGGGTGCGCACGGAGTCGGGCGCGTGGACATCGTGGAGAACCGGCTCGTGGGGATGAAGAGCCGGGGGGTGTACGAGACCCCGGGGGGCACGGTACTCGCCGAGGCGCACCACCACCTCCAGACCATCACACTCGATCGGGACACACAGCACTACAAGACGCTCCTGGCCGCGAAGTACGCGGAACTGGTGTACAACGGGCTGTGGTACTCGCCCCTCCGCCGCGCGTTGGACGCATTCGTCGCCGCGACACAGGAGACGGTCACCGGGACGGTGCGGGTCAAGTTGTTCAAGGGCAGCGCGGTCGTCGTGGGGCGCCGCGCGCCCGCGTCTCTGTACAGTCATGACCTGGCCACCTTTGGCCGCAGCACCGGCTACCACCAGGCTGACGCGGAAGGGTTCATCCACCTCTTCGGACTGCCCACCAAAGTTTTCGCCGACGTGAACCCGGACCTCTCGCGCGATCTCGCGCCTCCACGGGCCAAGGTGCCGACCTCCGGATCCGGGCCGGAGTCGCCGTCGAGGTAGCTCCATGCCAGAATCCCGGCGCGGCTCACAGGACGACTCGGCCACGGCCCGGATGTGGGGAGGACGGTTTCGCGGCGAGCTGGACCCCACGATCGCCGCGTTCACCACCTCGCTGCCGTTCGACCACCGGTTGTATCGAGCCGACATCCTGGGGAGCATCGCGCACGCCACCATGCTCGGTCGGAGCGGTATCGTCCCGGTCGCAGACGCCGATCGGCTCGTCGAGGGGCTGCGTGAGATCCTGGCCGAGGTGGACGCCGGCCTGCTCAAGATTCGAGGGGCGGAAGATATCCATTCGTTCGTCGAATCGGCCTTGCGCACGCGCATCGGAGATGCCGCCCGGCGGCTGCACACCGCGCGGTCGCGAAACGATCAAGTCGCCACCGATCTCCGATTCTACCTGAAGAGCGAGATCGTCAAGATCATCGGCCGCACGGTCGCGCTGCAGCAGGTGCTGCTGGCGATGGCGGAAGCGCACCCGTCGATCATCATCCCCGGGTACACGCACCTGCAGCGGGCGCAACCCGTCCTCCTGGCGCACCATCTACTCGCCTACGTGTGGATGCTCGACCGCGATGTCGGGCGGTTCCGTGATGCCTTTGCCCGGACCGACGTCCTCCCGCTGGGCGCCGCCGCGCTGGCAGGGACCTCGTACCCCATCGACCCGCTGCTCGTCGCGGAGTTGCTCGGATTTTCTCGAATCGCGGACAACAGCCTGGATGCCACGTCCGACCGGGACTTCGCCGTTGAGTTCGTCGGCGCGGCGTCCCTGCTGATGATCCACCTCTCCAAGCTCGCGGGCGAGATCGTCCTGTGGGCGACCGCCGAGTTTGGATTCGTGGAACTGCTCGATACGATCAGCAGCGGCAGCAGCATCATGCCCCAAAAGAAGAACCCCGACGCCGCCGAGATCGTCCGCGGGAAGGCGAGCCGGGTCGTGGGCGATCTCGTCACCCTGCTGGCGGTGCAGCGGGGCCTTCCGCTCGCGTACAACAGCGACCTCCAAGAGGACAAGGAGGCCGTGTTCGACGTGGTCGACACCGCGAACGCCTCCCTGCAGGTGATGGGCCTCGTCCTCAACGGCATCCGCATCAACGTGGACGGAATCGCCGCCCGCCTGCGCGGCGGGTTCATGGGCGCGACCGAGATCGCGGACGCGCTCGCCCGCCGGGGTCTGCCGTTCCGCGACGCCCACGAATTGGTCGGGCGGATCGTCCTCTATGCTCAGGAGCGGGGCCGCGAGCTGTGGGAGCTCTCCCCGGAGGAGTATCGGGAGTTCAGTCCGTTGCTGGATGCGGACGTAGCGCAGGCGACGACGCCGGCCGGAGCCGTCGCGAGCAAGCGATCCCACGGGGGAACCGCTCCCGAACGCGTTCAAGAGCAGGTCCAGGCCGTGCGCGAAGCGATCACCGAGAACCTGTCGTGGCTGGCGGCGCTCCCCGCGGCGCCCGTGGAGCGGGACGCGGCCGCGCCGGGCGCTCCCCCGAAGCGGCGCGCGCCGGAGCGCTGATCGATGGCGGCGGATCCCGGGCGGCGTCTTCGGACGCGGCCGCACGCGGGCGCTCCCGAACCGATGCCCCGCGATGCGACCCGCGCGGATCGGGAACGACGGATTCGAGAGATCATCGCCCACCATCCTGTAGGCACCCAGGAAGAACTCGCCGCCGCGCTCCGCCGCCAAGGGCTCGCGGTCACCCAGGCGACGGTGTCCCGCGATATCAAGCGCCTCGGGCTCGTCAAAGTGACGATGGGGGACGGGCATTCCCGGTACGTCGTGCCGGATCGGCCATCGCCGGTCGACGTGCTCCGCCGCCTGCGGCATGCTGTGACCGAGTACGTCCTTTCCGTCGACGCGGGCGAAGAGCTGGTGGTGATCCATACCCTGGCCGGCCGCGCCAACGCCGTGGGGGCGGCGCTCGATGAGATGCGGTGGGGCGACGTCGTGGGAACCGTCGCCGGCGATGACACGATCGTGGTGGTGCCCCGCCGTCGCGCGGCACGCGACCATGTGTTGCTCCGACTTCGCCGGCTCGTTGAAGGGCGTCCGATCTGACGCCGCCGCTCCCGCAAGGAGGGGTCGGGTCCGCATGGGACGAAGGTTGGATCAGCCAGCCACGCCGGCCCGGGGACCCACGCATGGAAGTCTGGGTCACGAACCTGCAACACAAAGTGTCGATCGAGACGAGCTTCATCCGAGACGTCGTCATGTCTGCGCTCCGAATCGAAGGACATCCGCAACCCCCCGATGTCAGCGTCGCGCTGGTTGACGATGCCTACATTCGAGTGCTCAACCGCGAGTACCGCGGGGTCGATCAGCCCACGGACGTGCTGGCGTTTCCGATGGAGAGCGAGAGCGGCGCTCGAGGGGACCCGGCCCTCGGGGACATTGTCATTTCCCTCGAGCGCGCCCGAGAACAGGCTCGTCAGTTCAAGCATCCGATTCGCCGGGAGGTCGCGCTGCTCGCCGTGCACGGCCTGCTGCACCTGCTCGGATACGAGGACGACAGCGAAGCGGGCGCCTCGGCGATGTGGTCCAAGCAGAAGCAGCTCCTGGAGCGAATCCTGGGCACCGAGGCCCGAGACGGCCGGTAGCCGGTCCTTCCCCGAGGCGATCGCGTGCGCCCTCCGGGGGTTCCGTCACGCCTCGCGGACGCAGCGACATTTCCGCGCCCAACTGCTCATCGCCGCCGGCGCGCTCTTCTTCGCCGCGTGGGCGGGGGTCTCGACGGTAGAGCTGGCCGTCCTCGCGGTCACCGTGGCGGTCGTGCTTGGGGCGGAGCTCCTCAACACGGCCGTGGAGATACTGACCGATCTCCTTCATCCCGATCACGGCCCCGCCGCGGCGGCGGTGAAAGATGTCTCGGCCGCGGCCGTCTTGATCTCGGCAGCGCTCGCCGTCGCCGTGGGCCTGCTCGTGTTGCTGCCCCGCGTCATCGAGCTCTCTCCCTCCGCGGTTCGGGGCATCCCCCTCGTGTTGGGGGTCGTGTGCCTGCTCATCCTGGCCGCCGGTGCGGTCCGCGCGCGTCGCCCATCCCGCCTCCGAGCCTGAGGATCGGCGGCCGTGTGCTATAATGGCGGTGCAGCTCTGGATGCTTCATCCTGCCCGGAAAGGCAGGGGTGACGCTGCTTGGAAGATTCCCGATTGAGCCTTCGGATCGTCTTGCTCGTGCTGTTTGTCCTCTGCTCGGCCTTCTTCAGCGCGTCGGAAACCGCGCTCTTTGCCGCCAACCGGGTCGTGCTGCGCCAGCGGCGGGCCCAGGGAGACCGCCGCGCCCGCGCCGCGTACGCCCTACTGAACCGCGCCAATGAGCTGTTGACCACCCTCCTCACCGGCAACACGATGGCCAACGTGGGGGCCTCGGTCGTGGCGACGTCGATCGCGCTGTCACTGGTCGGCCGGCGCAGAGGGGAGTGGGTCGCGTTTCTCGGGACCACGCTCGTGGTGCTCATCGCGGCCGAGATCGCACCCAAGACCCTCGCGGCGCGCCACGCCGACCGCCTGGCGCTGGTCGTCGCCGGCCCGATCGGCACGCTGATGCGGGTGTTTACCCCGCTGCTCCGGGTCCTCTCGGTGATTGGGACGACGCTCGTGCGGCCCTTTGGAGGCCATATCACCCCGCGGGCCCCGTTGGTAACCGAAGAGCAACTGCGCTTCCTGGTGGAGGTCGGGGAGGAGGAGGGGGTCATCGAGGAAGAGGAGCGCGCGATGATCCACTCGATCTTCGAGTTCGGGGATACCGTGGTCCGGGAGGTGATGCGGCCGCGCGTCGACATCGTGGCGGTGCCGGCCGATGCGACGGTGAATGGGGCCATCGGGTTGATGGCCGAACACGGCCACTCCCGCCTGCCGATCTACGAGGGGACGATCGATCACATCATCGGCGTCGTGTACATGCGGGATCTCGTCCCCGCGCTTCGCCAGGGCAGGCTCGATCGGCCCGTCTCCGAGGTCCGGCGTCCCGCGTTCTTTATCCCCGAGACCAAAAAGGTCGATGAGCTCTTCAAGGAGATGCAGCAGAAGAAGCTGTCGATGGCGATCGTCCTCGACGAATACGGCGGGACCGCGGGCCTCGTGACCGTGGAAGACCTCCTCGAGGAGATCGTGGGGGAGATTCAGGACGAGTACGATCTAGAGGAAAAGCCCATCCAGTTGATCGATGCGAACACCGCGCTCGTCAACGCGCGCATCCATGTGGATGATGTCAACGAGCTGCTCGGCACCCGGTTGCCCGTCGACGAGGTCGACACCGTGGCCGGATTGGTCTACGCGCTCTTCGGCCGGGTGCCGGCGCAGGGCGAGAAGGTGGACCTGCCGGGGGTGGAGCTGCGCGTCGAAAAGACCCTGGGGCAGCGGATCACGCGGGTGCGGATCACACGCACGACGCCGGCGCCGCAAGAGGAAGCCGCCCCACTGTGAAACTTCGCCTCCGGACATATTTCTTCGCCGGCCTCCTGGTGCTGATTCCGCTGGTCGTGACGATTGGGATCCTCTCCTGGTTGTTCAATCTCCTGGACGGGTTCCTCGGTCCCTACATCTACGACTGGTTGGGCCGTCCGATGCCGGGGCTGGGCCTGATCGCCACCCTGGTGCTTATCTTCTTGATCGGCGTCATCACGACCAACATCATTGGCCGCCGCCTGATGGGCGCCGTCGATGAGGCGCTCCACCGGATCCCGCTGGTCCGCAGCATCTACTCCATGACCAAGCAGATGAGCGACAGCATTTTCCAGGGCCGGCAGGTGGCGTTTCAACAAGTGGTGCTCGTCGAGTACCCTCGCCGGGGGTTGTATCAGATCGGGTTCGTCACCGGGATGATCGAGGGCCCCCTCCAGCAGGAACTCGCGTCGAGGGCGGGGGAACGGATGATCAATGTGTTCATCCCGGCGAGCCCGAACCCGATGTCGGGCTATCTCGTGATCGTGCCTGAGCGAGATATCCAGGTTCTCGGGCTCAGCGTCCAGGATGGGCTCAAGATGATCATCTCGGGGGGGATGGCCATTCCGACGGCGCAGCGGGGGATGCTCCCCAAGGGACGCGATGGGGGCGGCGCGGCCGCGAAATGAGCCGCTGCGGGGTGCGAAGGCCGCGGCAGCGAGCGACGTCAAAGCAGCGGAGGACCCGAGCGATGCGTGCATGGTGGAGGATGGCTGGGATCGTGGTGGCCGGGATGGCGACGACGTGGAGTGGAGCGCTCGCCGCTCCGCCCTCCGCCCCCGCTCCGGTGGGGCAGGAACGGTTCGTGATCGATCCGGCAGCGTCTCAGGCGTCCTACCGGGTTGGCGAAGTCTTCATCGACCAGGGCAATCAATTTCACGTGGCCGTGGGGACGACCCACGCGATCCAGGGCGAGATCTACCTGGACCGGGCGAATCCCCGCCGCAGCCGCGTGGGGACGATCACCATCGATATCAGCCAGCTCAAGTCGGACCGATCCGGCCGCGACCGCAGGATCCGGAGCGGGTGGCTCGAATCTGAGCGGTTCCCCATGGCCGTGTTCATGCCCACCCAGATCCAGGGGCTGCCCGACACGTACACGCCCGGCCGCGAGATCGCCGTCCAAATCGCCGGCGACCTCAAGATCCGTGAGGTGACCCGGCCGACGACGTTCGCCGCGAAGCTGCGGTTTGATGGCGAGACGATCACGGGGGACGCGACCGCGACGATCCACATGACCGATTTCGGGTTCGACCCCCCATCCATCCTAGGCGTCCTCAAAGCCCAGAACGAGGCCACGTTGGAGTTTCAGTTCGTCGCGCGGCACGCCCAGTGATCTTCCAGGGGGGGGCGTATGACTGACCTGGAACGCTACATCCTGGACGAGTGGACGGACGACTACCACTCGGGACGGCTCGACAGGCGGGAGTTCTTGCGGCGGATCGCCGTGTTTTCGGGAGGCGCGGCGGCGGGCCTCGCCGTGCTCATGGGCCGGGGATTCGCCGCAACCCCCGAGGAGGTCGCGGAGGCCGCATCATCCCCCGCGCCGCTGCGGGCCCAGGCCTCGGCCGTGACCGTCCCGCCCGATGATCCCACGATCGATGCGAAGATGGTGTCGTTTCCGCTCGGGAGCACGGCCATTCAGGCCTATCTGGCATTGCCGCGAAACAAGCCGCAGGCCTCCGGCGTCATCGTCGTGCACGAGAACCGCGGCCTCACCGACCACTTCAAGGACGTCTGCCGCCGTCTCGCCAAAGCCGGGTACGCCGGGCTGGCGGTCGATCTGGTGTCCCCCCAGGGGGGAACGGGGAAATTCACCGATTCCGCGGAGGTGTCGACGTACCTCTTCCGGACTCCTCCGGAGCGGCACGTCGAGATCCTGAACGGGGGCGCGCGGTACCTGCAGGGATTGCCGGCCGTCCGAGGCGATCGCATCGGAACGATGGGGTTCTGTTTCGGCGGAGGGATGGTCTGGCGGTTCGCGACGCAGAACCCTGATCTTCGCGCCGCGGTGCCCTTCTACGGTCCCAATCCGCCGCTTGAGGACGTGGCGAAGATCCACGCGGCCGTGCTGGCGCTCTACGGATCGCTCGACACCTTTGTCAACCCGGGCATCGCCGCGATGAAGAATGCGCTCGAGAAGGCGGGAGTGACCTTCGAGATGCATGTCTACGACGGCGCGCACCACGCGTTCTTCAATGACACCGGTCAAGCTTACGACGCGGCGGCGGCAAAAGACGCTTGGGCCCGCACGCTCGCGTGGTTCGGGCGGTGGCTCGCTTGAGCACGGCGAAGCGGACCCCATCCGCGCGCGGAAATCGGAAGGCGGGGGCGGCACGCCCCACGCGCCTGCCGGCCCAATACGCGCGGCTCGTCCGCGCCGCGGCGCGCGCACGCCGCCGGGCTTACGCGCCGTACTCGCAGTTCCCGGTGGGCTCGGCGGTGCTGGCCAACGACGGCACGATCTACGCCGGGTGCAACATCGAAAACTCGTCCTACGGGCTCGCCCTCTGCGCCGAGCGCGTGGCGATCCACACCGCGGTGGCGAGCGGCCGGCGGCGGCTGACCGCGGTCGCGGTGGTCGGGCCCGCCGGGATTACCCTGACCCCCTGCGGCGCCTGCCGCCAGGTGATGGAAGAGTTCGGTGTGCAGACGGTGATCATCGCCGGGCCTCGCGGCGCGCCCGCGGTGGTCTCGCTCCAGTCCCTCCTGCCGATTCCGTTCACGCGAGGCTGGACGCGATCCCACCATGCCGGTCTATAAAGCGGAGGCGATCGTCCTCCGCCAGCAGACCCTCGGGGAGTCCGACCGGATCGTCACCCTCTTCACCCGGGAGTACGGGAAAGTGCGGGCTGCCGCGCGGGGTGTCCGGCGGCCGACGAGCCGGCTTGCCGGCAGGATCGAGCCGTTTACCCATGCGCGGCTGCTGTTGGCCCGCGGGCGGACCTTCGACATCATCGCGCAGGCCGAGATCGTCCGGCCGTTTTCCGGCGTCCGGCTCGACCTGCTGCGAGGGGCGTACGCCGCGTACGTCATGGAGCTGATCGAGCGGGGCCTGCCCGAGCGCGACCCGCACGAAGAGATCTTCGTGCTCATCGTGGAGGCGCTGGAAGCGCTCGACCAGGCCAGGGAAGACGACGCGGAGATCGCCTCGCTCAAGTTCGGCGTTCGGCTGGCCGGCTTCTTGGGATACCAGCCCGAGACCGCGGCGTGCGTTGAGTGCGGGCGCGGCCTCCCCCGCGCGTCGGGCGGCGCCGGGGCCTGGGCGTTCAGTCCGGGGAGCGGCGGAGCCTTGTGCCCGGCGTGCCGATCTGCGGACTCCGGGGCGGTGAGCGTGTCCCCCGGCGTGCTCGCGGCGTGCGATTATCTCATCCGAACCCCCGAGCGGCGGTCGGGTCGCCTCCGGATCCCGTCGATCCAGCGTGGCGAGTTGGCCAGGCTGGTCCAGCTCCATTTGGAGCACCGGTTAGAGGCCAAGCTGCGCTCGCCGCTGGTGATCAAGCGCCTCAGGGAGCCGCAGCACTCTTCTTCGCCGCGTTGATCCGTATCTGTTGATCCGTATCTTCGGAAGCCACGGCGTCATCACGATGAAAGGAGGGGAGAACGTTGCTAGCCTCCGAGATTCGGTCGGGGTCGCGCGTACTGGCCCTCTGCGTGCTCATCCTGGCTGTTGGCACCCCGGCGGCGACCGCGCAGGTGGCGATCCCCACGCTCCCACCACCCGTGCCCGTGGTCGTGGACGGAAAGACCACGGCCTACCTGGTGCTCGATTTGACGTCGATCATTTGCGCCCCACAGCCTGCCTGTCAGGCCACCCTCCCGGCGGCGGCTTCGCTGCTCGCGAAGGCGCGTCAAGCCAACGCGCCCGTCATCTACTCCGAGACCCCAACGCCTGGATCGACCATCCTGGCCGAGGTGGCGCCACGGCCGGCCGAGCCGAAGGTCACCGGGCGCGCCGATAAGTTTTACGGGACGCCGCTCGACGATATCCTCAAGTCGAAAGGCATCAAGATCCTCATCATCGTCGGGAGCGCCGCGAACGGCGCGGTGCTCTACACCGCATTCGGCGGCAACGTGCGCGGCTACACGGTCGTGGTGGCGACGGACGGTATCTCCGCCGCCCCGTTTCCCATGCTCCTTGCGCAGTACCAGCTGCTGAACCAACCCGGATTCGCGAACGCAGAGAACACGCCGCTCGCAGAGAGCAAGGTCACCCTCAGCCGCAGCGATCTCATCACGTTCCGCTAGCGCGTGCGGGCGGTGCCGACCGGGTGATAAGATAGGCGTGCGGAGGTGGTTCCATTGGAGATCGATCTCGAGAGGACAAAACGCGCGCTCGCCCAGTTCGGGTCGGCGATCGACGAAGCCAGACGGGCCGTCCGGCCGGGGCGCCCCGGGATGCTGCGCGTGCAGACCGAGGACCGGGTCATCGAGCTGCCCCTCACCTGGGCGGCGGCGGGGTTGGCCGCGCTGGCGGTCGCCACGATTCTGGGGTCGGTTCCTCTCAGGCGCGAACGGGAAGAAGAGCCCCTCGGCATCGGCTAGGCCGCCCCCCGAACAAGCAGAAGATGCGTGGGGAGGAGGGATCGATGAATTTTCAGGAACTCATCATCGCCCTCGAACGATACTGGGCGGGCTACGGATGTGTGATCGAACAACCCTATGACCTCGAAATGGGGGCCGGGACGATGCACCCGGCGACCTTTCTGAGGGCGCTCGGCCCCGAGCCGTGGAAGGTCGCCTATGTCCAGCCCAGCCGGCGGCCGACCGACGGTCGCTATGGAGAGAACCCCAATCGCCTCGGTCGGTACTTCCAGTACCAGGTCGTTCTCAAGCCGGCCCCCTCAGGGGTCCAGGATCTCTACCTCGACAGCCTCCGGGCCATTGGCCTTGAACTGCTCGACCACGACCTCCGCTTTCTGGAGGACGACTGGGAAGACCAGACGTTGGGCGCCTGGGGGCTCGGCTGGCAGGTGTTCCTCGATGGCCAGGAGATCAGTCAATTCACGTATTTCCAGCAGGTGGGAGGAATGGACGTCTCGATCGTCTCCGCCGAGTTGACGTACGGGCTGGAGCGGATCGCCCAGTTCATCCAGCGCAAAGACAGCGTCTTCGACCTCGTCTGGGCCCCCGGCGTGACGTACGGAGAGATCCGCCGCCAGGAAGAGTTCGAGCACTCGAAATACGCCTTCGAGATCGCGGACACGGCACTCCTGGGGCGGCTCTTCGACGCACACGAAGGTGAGGCGGGACGGTGCATCGATGCCCGACTCGCGTTTCCTGCGTATGAGTACGTGCTGAAGTGCTCCCACATCTTTAACCTGCTCGACGCACGGGGCGCGGTTGGAGTCGCGGAACGAGCCGTGTTGATGGGTCGCTGCCGGGTGCTCGCGCGGCGCTGCGCCGAGATCTACCTCGCCCGGCGGGAGGAGATGGGCTGGCCGCTTCGGGGCCGCGTGCATGCCGCGTAGGACGGCGGCCGCCGTCCTACGCTCCCGTCGCCTCCGTCTCGTTTTCGAGATCGGGGTCGAGGAGTTGCCCGTCGCGGCCGCGTGGGCGGGCGCGTACCAACTTCGCGAGGGCGCCGGGCCGGCGCTCCGCGCGGCGCGCATCCCGGCCGGGGACATCACCGCATACTCCACGCCGCGCCGGATCGTGCTGATCGTCGAGGACGTGGCCCCCCGGCAGGACGATCTCGTTCGCGAGGTCCGCGGTCCCGCCGCCCGCGTCGCGTTTGGGGCCGACGGCCGCCCGACCCAAGCGGCGGAGGGGTTCGCGCGCGCCCAGGGCGCGTCGCCGGAGCAACTCGTGCGGCGCACGACACCCCAGGGCGAGTACGTCTACGCGCTGACACGCGCTCCGGGAACGTCGACGATCGAGGCGCTCCGCGACACGCTGCCGGCGCTCGCCTCGGGTCTGGTGTTTCCCAAGGCGATGCGGTGGGGTTCAGAGTCGGTCCGCTTCGCGCGCCCAGTCCGCTGGGTCCTGGCACTGCTCGGGCGCGACATCGTCCCGTTTGAGTTCGCGGGCGTACGATCCGGCAGGACGACCTACGGGCATCGACTGCTGAGCGCGGGCCCTGTGCGCGTCGCAGACGCCCGCGCGTTCGAAGGAACCCTCAAGAAGCACCGGGTACTCCTCGATCCGGAGCTCCGCCGTCGCCGGATCTCTTCCGCGGCGATCCGGGCGGCCCAACGGGCCGGCGGCCGTCCGATTCTGGACGCCGCTCTCCTCGAGGAATCGGTACAGCTCCTGGAGTGGCCGGAGGCGCTCGCGGGGACGTTTGCGGAGGAGTTTCTGGCGCTCCCCCGCGAGGTGCTCATCACCGTCATGCAGCATCACCAGAAGTACTTTGCCGTCGAGGGAGCGGCGGGTCAATTGCTGCCCGCGTTCGTCGCGCTCCGGAACGGGGGGACCCGCGGCCTCCGCACCGTGCGGGAGGGGAACGAGTGGGTGCTGCGGGCCCGTCTCGCCGACGCACGCTTCTTCTTCCAGGAAGACCGGAAGCGCCCGCTGGAATCCCGGATTCCAGAGCTCGCCGGCCTCGTCGTGCACGAGAAGTTGGGGACGGTGGAGGAGAAGACCCATCGGATGGCCCGACTCGCCGCGCGTCTGGGGTCGGTGCTGCGGCTGGATCAGCGACAGGCCGCCCAATTGCACCGCGCGGCGCTCCTCAGCAAAGCCGATCTCGTCACCCATATCGTCCGCGAGCTCCCGGAGTTGCAGGGCATCGTGGGAGGCATCTACGCCCGGCTGGACGGAGAGCCCGCCCCTGTCGCGGAGGCGCTCGGCGAACAGTACCTCCCTCGGGGGACCGACCTGCCCCGCTCCGATATCGGAGCGAGCCTGGCCCTGATCGACAAGCTGGACACGTTGCTGAGCGCACTGGCCGCGGGCCTCGCGGTCAGCGGCTCCCAGGATCCGTATGGGCTTCGGCGCGCCGCCCACGGCGTCGTGGCGATCGTGCTCGACCGGCACCTCCGGGCCAATGTCCGGGATCTCGCGGCGGGGGCGCTCGACGAGAGCCATCGATCGCTCGACCCGGAGGCTCGAACGGCGGCCCTCGATGCGATGATGGATCTTCTCCGTCAGCGTCTCCGCACGGCCTTGATCGATGCCGGAATCAGCTACGACACGGTGGATGCGGCGCTCGAGGCCGGGTGCGACGATCTCGAGGATGCGGCCGTGCGCGCGCGGGCGTTGTGGACGTTCCGCCGCCATCCCGAGTTTCTGCGTTTATACACGGCGTTCGACCGCGCCCGGCGCATCCTGCCGCCCCAGTTCGAGGGCCGCCTCAGGCCCGACGCACTCGAGGAGCCGGCCGAGCAGCGTCTCCTCCGGAGCCTGGAGGAGGTCCGGCCTCGGGTGCTCGAGGCCCGGACGAAGGGACGCTACGATGAGACGTTCGCGTATCTCGCTGCGCTCGCCGGACCCGTCGATCAGTTTTTCACCGACGTGCTGGTGATGGCCGACGATGAGACGGCCCGCACCAACCGGCTCGCGCTGCTCGCCGGCGTGGTGGGGTTGGTGCGTCCGATCGCCGATCTCTCGCGCGTGGTCGTCGTTGGAGAAGGAAAGGCCTCCGGGAACTCCTAAATAGCAAAGGTTAGTCTCCACCAATAGCATGCGTTGGTCTTCACTTTGTGAGGTGACGCGAATGGCGATTCGACATCTGCCCAAGGCGGCACGGCGGCGCACGGTGTCGCGGCGGCCCGCAGGCCGGGCGACCCCCCCGAAGGGCGCCGCCCGCAAGCGGATCTGGCTCTTTGAGGAGGGCAACGCATCGATGCGGGAACTGCTCGGCGGCAAGGGCGCCGGCCTCGCCGAGATGAGCCGCGTCGGCTTGCCCGTCCCGCCCGGATTTACGATCACGACCGCGGTCTGCAACGAGTACAACGCCAGGGGACAGACCTTCCCACCGGGGCTGATGAACGAGGTGCGCCGGGCGCTCGGGTCTGTGGAGCGCAAGATGGGAAAGCGGTTTGGGGATCCCAAGAATCCGCTCCTCGTCTCGGTTCGCTCCGGCGCCAAGTTCTCGATGCCGGGGATGATGGACACCGTCCTCAACCTGGGGTTGAACGAGGAGACTCTCCGCGGGCTCGCCGCGCTCACCGGAGATGAACGGTTCGCGCAGGATGCCCACCGGAGGTTCGTGCAGATGTTCGGCAAGATCGTGTTGGGCGTCCCCGGCGAGCAGTTCGAGGAGATCATCGAGGCGCGCAAACGCCGCTCCGGCGCCAGGCTGGACACCGACCTATCGGCCGGCGACCTTGCGGGGATCGCCGCGGAGTTCAAGGCACTGATCAAGCGGCAGAAGGGGGTCGACTTCCCGACCGATCCCTGGGTCCAGCTCGAGATGGCGATCCGCGCCGTGTTCGACTCCTGGATGGGAAAGCGCGCCGTCGACTACCGGAACTTCAACAAGATCCCGCACGACCTCGGGACGGCGGTGAACGTGCAGGCGATGGTGTTCGGCAACATGGGGGGGGAGAGCGCCACCGGCGTCGCGTTTACGCGAAGTCCCGCCACCGGGGAGAAGCGCCTGTACGGAGAATACCTGCCGAACGCGCAGGGCGAGGATGTGGTCGCCGGGACTCGGACCCCGCACCCGATCGCCCAGATGGAGCGGGAGCTTCCCAACGTCTACCGTCAGTTCCAAGACGTCGCCAAGATGCTCGAACGGCACTACAAGGACATGCAGGATCTCGAATTCACGGTGGAGCGCGGAACGCTGTGGATGCTGCAGACTCGGTCCGGCAAGCGGACGGCCCAAGCCGCGGTGAAGGTCGCCGTCGATATGGTTCGCGAGAAGCTGATCGCGCGCGACGACGCGTTGCTCCGCGTTGAGCCGGAGCAGATCTACCAGCTCCTGCTCCCCCGGTTCGACCCTGAGGACAAGGGCGCGGCGGAGCGCGAGGGCAAGCTCCTCACGCGCGGCCTCAACGCGTCGCCGGGCGCGGCCACCGGGATCGCGGTGTTCGATCCGGACACCGCGGTCGAGATCGGCGCGGGAGGCCAGGCCGTGATTCTCGTCCGGCCGGAGACCAACCCCGAGGACGTGCACGGGATGTTGATCGCGCGCGGCATCCTCACGGCCCGAGGAGGCGCCACCAGCCACGCGGCCGTCGTCGCCCGGGGGCTCGGAAAGCCGTGCGTGGCCGGCGCCGAGGCGATCCGGGTCGACCCCGACGCCCACCAGTTCAGCGTGAACGGCCAGGTGATCCACCAGGGCGAGTTCATCTCCATCGACGGGACGACCGGCGAGGTCTTCGGCCGCGCGATCCGGACGATCGATCCCGACGTGAGCGAAGATCGCGATCTCCAGACGCTGCTCGGGTGGGCCGACCGCACGCGACGCCTCGGGGTGTGGGCGAACGCCGACTACCCACGAGATGCGGCGCGCGCCCGAGTGTTTGGCGCGGAGGGCATTGGGCTGTGCCGGACCGAGCACATGTTCTTCGAGGAAGACCGCCTGCCGATCGTCAGGCGCATGATCCTGGCCGAGAGCGACGAGGAACGCCAGCAGGCCCTCGACCGTCTGTTGCCGATCCAACGGCAGGACTTCATCGGCATCCTCCGCGAGATGGCCGGGTCGACCGTGGTGATCCGGTTGATCGACCCACCGCTGCACGAGTTCCTCCCCCGCTACGACGACCTGCTGGCCGAGGTCACCGAGCTGCGGGTCCGCGGCACTGATCCGCGCGCGCTCGAGGAAAAGGAACGGCTCCTCCGCGCCGTGGCGGGCATGCGCGAGCAAAACCCCATGCTCGGGCTGCGGGGCATCCGGCTCGGCATCCTGAACCCCGGGATCATCGACATGCAGGTCCGGGCGATCCTGGAAGCCGCCTGCATCCTCGCGAAAGAGGGGGTCAAGACCCATCCGGAGATCATGATCCCGCTCGTCGGCCACCCGAACGAGCTTCGGGTGGTGGAGCAACGGGTCCGGCCGCTCGCCGAACGGGTCATGACCGAGCGCGGCGTGCGCGTCGCATACAAGTTCGGCACGATGATCGAGATCCCGCGGGCGTGCGTCGTCGCAGACGAGATCGCCGAGCTCGCGGAGTTCTTTTCGTTCGGCAGCAACGACCTCACCCAGTTGATCTTTGGGTTCAGCCGGGACGACGCGGAAGGCAAGTTCCTCCTCCGCTACGTCAATGACAAGATCCTGCCGGAGAATCCGTTCCAGGTTCTCGACGCGAAGGGGGTCGGCGGGCTGATCGACATGGCGGTGCGGCTCGGCCGCAAGGCTCGACCGGAGCTCGAGCTCGGTATCTGCGGGGAGCACGGTGGGGATCCTCAGAGCATCGAGTTTTGCCACAAGGTGGGGTTGACGTACGTGAGCTGTTCCCCCTATCGCGTGCCGACCGCGAGACTCGCCGCCGCGCAGGCCGTGCTCAAGGAGAAGCAGGCGCGAGCCGAGCGCGATCGCTAGCCTGTCATGAACCCGCGCGAGGTGACGGAGGGGTGGGAGGACCAGGCGCTCGCTCCGCACGCCGTCCACAGCGCGCGCTCCCGCGGTCGAGTTCGTTCCGAGCCGCCCGACCCGCTGCGGACGGTGTTTCAGCGGGACCGGGATCGGATCATCCACTCGAAGGCGTTTCGCCGCCTGATGCACAAGACGCAGGTGTTCCTTGCGCCGGAAGGAGACCACTACCGCACGCGGTTGACCCACACCTTGGAGGTGGCCCAGATCGCCCGCACGATCGCGCGGGCGATTCGGATCAATGAGGATCTGACCGAGGCGATCGTGCTGGGCCACGACCTGGGACACCCTCCGTTCGGACACGCCGGCGAGGAGGCGCTCAACCATGCGATGGCGGCGCACGGCGGGTTCCGGCACGACCTCCAAAGCCTCCGCATGGTGGAGGTCCTCGAGCGCCGCCGCACCCGCGATGGGACCGTTGAAGAAGGGTTGAACCTGACGTGGGAGGTCCGGAACGGAATCGGCGGTCACTCGAAAGGACCCAGTGACATCGAAATCTTTCCGGACCTCGACGAGGCGGTGCCGGAGACCGGTCCCGAGACGGTCGAAGGACAACTCGCCCGTGTGGCCGACCGGATCGCCTACGTGCATCATGATACCGATGACGCGATGCGGGCGGGGCTGATCAACGAACGCGATGTGCCCGCGGCGGTCCGCCAGGTGTTGGGGCAGACCCGAGGGCAGTGGGTGGACACCACGGTCCGCGACATCGTCGCCCGTTCGGCCGAGACGGGTCGGATCCAGATGGCGGATGAGGTCCGAGTCGCACTCAACGGGCTCAAGGACTTCCTGTTCGAGGTCGTGTACCTGGGATCGGCTGCCAAGGCGGAGGTGGACAAGGCGCAGCGGCTCCTGATCGACATGTTCGCGCACTTCGTCGACCACCCGGGAGAGATCGGAGAGGAAGCGCGGCGGCTGCTCGATGAGGGACGCTCGACGGTTCCCAGGGCGGTGTGCGATTTCCTGGCCGGCATGACCGACCGGTTCGCGATCCGGACGGCCGAGCGCCTCTTCGTGCCCCGCACATGGGCGAGCTTCTGATGCCGCGGCCGGTCGCCGCGCAAGGACCTGGTTGAGGAGGGGACGGCATGAAAACCGCGGATGAGTATCGGGCCAGCCTGCGCGACGGCCGCGTGGTGTATTACGAGGGCCAGCGCGTGCCGGACATCACTACGCACCCGGCCCTCCGGGTCGCCGTCGACCACGCGGCGCTCGACTACGAGATGGCGGCGGATCCCCGGTACCGGTCGCTGGCGATCGTCCCGCATCCCGACGGCGGAGAGATGAGCCGGTACTTCGCCTTTCCGCATACCGGCGACGATCTGCTCAGGCGAATGGAATTAATCGAGACGAGCACGCGGCTCGGGGGCACGATTGTGCCGCTGCTCAAGGAGATCGGGACGGATGCGCTGTTCGCCCTGCACCTGGTGGCGCATGAGGTGGATCGGGCGCGGGGGACGCGGTACCTGGATCGGATCCGGACCTTCTACGCCCACTGCCGCGATCGGGATCTCGCCATGGCGGTGGCGCAGACCGATGTGAAGGGGGATCGGAGCGCGGGGCCGAGCGATCAGGCGCACCCGGACTATTATCTCCGGATCGTCGAGGAGCGGTCGGACGGGATCGTGGTGCGCGGCGCGAAGGTGCACACGTCCGTCAGCATGAATGCCAATGAGCTCATCGTCCTGCCTACACGCGCTCTGGGAGACCGGGATCGCGCCTACGCGGTGGCGTTCGCCGTTCCAGTCGCGACGCGCGGGCTGACCCTGGTCGTCAGCCCGTACGGAGGCCACGCGGTGTCGCCGCTGGAGCATCCGCTGTCGAGCCGGCACCGCATGACCGAAACGCTCACCGTATTCGACGACGTCTTCGTGCCTCGGGATCGAGTGTTCTTGCAGGGGGAATCAGAGCACGCCGGGCCGCTTGCCCGGACGTTCGTCGAGTTTCATCGGTTTACCGCGGTCTCCTACAAGTTGCCGCTCGTCGACCTCCTCGTCGGGGCCGCGCAGTTGATCGCGGAGTACAACGGGATCGAGAGGGCCGGGCACGTGCGCGACAAGATCACGTGGTTGGTGGCCTATGCGCGGACGCTCAGGGCGCTTACCCGGATGGCCGCCCTCGACTGCTATCGAGGGGCGTTCGAGATCGCGGTCCCGGATCCCGCCACGGTCAACATCGCCAAGCTGCACTTTGCCACCCAGTTCCACCAAGCGGTGGCGTACGTGCAGGAGATCGCCGGCGGACTGCTCGTCACGGCCCCGGGGCAGGCGGACTGGGAGCAACCCGCCACCCGTCCGTTGCTGGAGCGCTACCTCGGCGGGAAGGGGGTCGACGCCGAATCGCGGATGCGGCTGCTGCACCTGATCTCGGACGTCACGACCTCGCATCTCGGCGGCTACCACGCCGTGCTGGCGATCCATGCGGAGGGGTCCATCGAAGCAGAGAAGCTGACGATCTACCGGACCGCCCCGATGGACCGCTACGTCGCGCTCGCGAGAGAGCTCGCCGGCATCGGGGGGTAGAGTGCATCGCGACGTGGTGTGAATGAGAATCCACGTGAGGGTGAACTGGTGAGCGGGGCGACAGAGACGGGCACGAGTCGTTTCGCGGGCTTCGTCGAGCGTTGTTCCTTTGAGCAATTGCCGTCCATAGTGGTTCAGCAAACCAAAGCCGTGATCTACGATGGGCTGGGGGCGTTGCTCGCCGCGACGTCACCGCGGTACGACATCGGCGATGTGCTGGTCCGCTTTGTCCGCGACACCGGGGGAACGCCTGAATCCCAAATCATCGGCACAGCACTGCGGACCAACTGTACGACGGCCGCCGTGGTCAACGGGACCCTCGGGTACTACTGCGACATTGAAAGCCATCATCCTGGGGCGATCATGCACGCGATCGCGGTCGTGGGGCCCGCTGCACTCGCCGTCGGGGAAAAGCTTCGACGCTCGGGCCGGGATGTTCTGACCGCCATCGTCGTAGGGATCGATGTGGCGTGCCGGGTGAGCTCCGCACTCGGCGGGCCGGCGCTCTATGCCCGCGGGTTCCATCCCACCTGTGTCGCCGGAACCTTTGGTGCGATGGCCGCGGCGGCGCGGTTGTTCGGATTGAAGGGGGACGCGCTGCGCCACGCGTTTGGCCTTGCTGGCACCGAAGCCTCGGGCCTCCTGGCCTGGGTGACCGATCCCACGGAACACTCTCGTCCCTACAACATGGGGCTGGCGTCGAGGCACGGCGTGTTCGCGGCGCAGCTGGCCTGGTGCGGGTTTGGAGGACCCCCCGCCGTCTTTGAAGGAAAGTATCCGCTCGGGGAGGCGTTCACGGGGCAGTGGGACGAGGCGGCCCTCTTTGAGGGCCTGGGCGAGCGGTTCAAAGTGATGGAGCTGTACTTCAAACTCTATGCCTGCTGCGCATTCCTTCATCCGGGTCTCGATGGCTTGTTGGATATCCAGGCCGCCCACCACGTGCCGGCCCGCGAGATCCGGCACATTACCCTGCGCTTCCCGAGGTCCGGATACAAGGTGATCGACAACAATTCTCTTCGGTCTCACTGTGCTCAATACGTCTTGGCCTTGGCGGCGCATCGGGGCGCCGTCGATTTTCAAGACATCACGAACGATCGGCGCACCGAGCCCGAGATCAAATCGTTGTCCGAGCGCGTTCGCGTGCTGGGCGACGAGGAGCTGGATCGCACCTACCCCGACCTCTATCGGTCTATCGTGGAAGTCGACACGAAGGACGGCCTCCGCCACGTGCGCGACGTGACCCACCCCAAGGGCTCTCCGGCGAATCCGATCGCCTCCGCCGAGCTCACGAGGAAGTTCGGCGCTCTGACACGCGACGTCGTGGGCGCGGAACAACGGGAAGAGATCGCCCGGGCGGTGAACCGTTTCGAGCATCTCGAGGAGATTGGCCAATTGACCCGGTGGCTCCGGTCCGAACGCAGAGGGGAGCGCGATGAAGCGACAGCATCAAGCGACGAATATGGAGGAGCGAGCCATGTCTGAGAAGACCAGCATGCACCGACTCACGCGGCGGGACGTCATCACGCTCACGTCGGCCGGGATAGGCGCGATGCTGGCGCGGGCGATCCCCGCGGCGGCGCTGGGGCAGGTGGCGACGGTTTCGGCCGCCGCGGCGGGCGAACTCTCGATCGGCATGTATCGCACGCTCGACCACCTCGACCCAGCCGTGTACTGGGGACCGCCCGAGACGATGGTCACCCAGATGATTTTCGACACACTCATCTACCTCGGCAACGATCTCAAGTTCTATCCGGGGCTTGCGGAATCGTGGGAGGTGGCCAGGGACAACAAGGTGATCGCCTTCAAACTGCGCAAAGGGGTCGTCTTCCACGACGGCACCCCGCTCCTCGCGTCCGCCGTCAAGTTTCACTTCGACCGTTGCGTTGATCCGGCGACGAAATCCCAGTACTCGCGCTCCCTCCTCGGTCCGTACGACGGGACGGTGGTCAAGGACGACTACACGCTCGAGCTTCATCTCAAGGAGCCATTCGCGCCGATCTTCGACTCGCTCAGCCAGGGTTACCTGGGAATCCCGTCGCCCACGGCCGTCCAGAAGTACGGCCAGGACTTCGAAAACCACCTCACCGGCAGCGGTCCGTTCAGATTCGTGGAGTGGATCCGCGACAGCCGCATTACGCTGGAGCGCAATACCCAGTACACATGGGGGAAGCCGTTCCCGGGAAAAAGCAACCCCGCCGCCCCCAAGGTGGCACGCGTGACCTTCAAGTTCATTCCAGAGGTCGGCACCCGCGACGCCCTGATGGACGGCCGCAAAGAGATCAACGTGGAGGCCTGGCCGGGCACGCAAAGCCTCCCCCGCTGGCGACAGGATCCCAACTTCCGAATCTACGACGGCGTGTCGCCCGGGACGACGTGGTTCAACTTCATCAATGCGCAGAAGCCGCCCACCGATGAACTGGCGGTGCGCCAGGCGATCAACCACGCGATTGACCGGGAGACGATCTATAAGAAGTTCTACGTCGGCGTGGCGCGCCCGACCGCGAACCTCATCGGGCCAACGAGCTTTGGTTACGACAAAGCGCTCGACACCCTCTACAAGTACGACCCGGCGAAGGCGAAGCAGTTGCTCGACGCCGCTGGGTGGAAGCCGGGCCCCGACGGGGTCCGAGTGAAGGACGGGAAGCCGCTGCATGTAGACGCGTTCTCGAGCGGGACGGAAAAAGAGGCGTACAAGGAGCTCATGATCGCCATGCTCCAGGAGGTAGGGTTCTCGGCAAAGCTCGTCTCGGGCACCCCGGCGGACAGGGCGGTGGCCGGCAGCAAGGGCCTCTACCACCTGATCAATCGCGAGTTCGAAGCGAGCGATCCGCACTACCTTGTCGATCTGTTCCACTCGAAGAATGTGGGCACGTTTGCCTGGGCCATGAACAAGGATCCCGAACTCGATCGGGTCCTCGAGGAGCAGGACACGACGCTCGACCAGAAGAAACGGCTGGCCCTGGTCTCGCGGGCGACGCGCCGCATCCTGGAGCAGGCGTACGTGGTGCCCATCTACTTATCGCTGTTCGTCTGGGTGGCTGCGGCGAACGTGTCAGACTTTCACATGGATGCGCGGTCCTGGTACCCATACTTCCAGGACGCCTGGATCAAAGCGTAACCGAGCCCTCCGGCACGAGCAGTGTTCGCCTTGGCGGCGCGGCGCCTGCTGACCACGATACCAGCGCTCCTAGGGATCTATACGCTCGTCTTCATGGTGCTGCACGTGCTCCCGGCGGACCCGGCGCTCTTGATCTCCCAAGGCAGCGCCTCCGGGGAACAGCTGGCCTCGCTCCGACACGAGTACGGGCTGGACCGCCCCCTGTGGCGCCAGTACGCGGCCGACCTCGGCAAAGTGGTGCGTGGCGATCTCGGGCGCTCCATCCGCTACGGCCGTCCCGTGAGCAGCTTGATCCGCGAGCGGTTTCCAAGCACGCTGGAATTGGCCCTTGCAGGCCTGGGACTCGCCGTCGTTCTCGCACTCATCCTCGGCACGCTCGCCGCCCTTCGGCCGCACAGTTGGATCGACACTCTCAGTATGGCGGTCGCCTTGACGGGAGTGTCCATTCCGAGCTTTTGGCTGGGGATGATGTTGATCTTCGCCTTCTCGCTCTGGCTGGGGTGGCTCCCCGTGACGACGGGCTCGGGGCTCCAGCGGCTCCTGATGCCCGCCATCACGCTCGGGCTGTATAGCACCGCGGTGACGAGCCGCCTCACGCGCGTCAGCCTGATCCAGACGCTGCGGCAGGAGTACGTAACGACGGCCCGGGCGAAGGGGCTGGCCGAATTCGCCGTCGTCGTCCGGCACGCCCTGCGCAATTCCCTCATCCCCGTGGTGACGATCGTCGGGGTGGAACTCGGCAATCTCCTCTCCGGTACCGTGGTGGTGGAGACGGTCTTCGCGCGGCCGGGCTTGGGGCGGCTCATTGTTGAATCGATCACGTACCGGGACTACCCGGCCCTGCAATCGTCGCTCTTGTTCGTCGCGTGCGGGTATGTCGTCGCGAATCTGCTCGTGGACATTTCATATGGATACCTCGACCCGCGGGTACGGACCGGCGGGGGCATGTAATTGAGGACTCCCCCGGCCGACCTCGGGCGCCTATCCCGCCGGCCGTCCCCCCCGGCCGTCCGCGGCTTCCGGCGCAGCCGGAACGCCGTGGCCGGGACCGCTCTCCTGACGGTCCTCGTGCTCGTGGCCATCCTGTCCCCCCTGATCACTCCCTATCCGCCGACGAAGCCCCATCCCACCACTGCCCTCGAACCTCCAGGACACGGCCACTGGATGGGCACCGACGAAATCGGCCGCGACATCCTGAGTCGAGTGCTGGCCGGCGCCCGGATCTCGCTGGGGGTGGGAGTGGCCGCGAGCGCGATCACCCTCGTCGTGGGAGTCGCGTTTGGATTGATCGCGGGGTATCGGGGAGGATGGGCGGACGCGGTCGTGATGCGCGCGGTCGATGTCCTCCTGGCGATGCCCACGCTCCTGTTCGCGCTGGCCATCGTGGCCGCGATGGGCCCGAGCCTGCTCAATGTCACGCTGGCGGTGGGCGTAGCCGGCATTCCGAGGTTCACCCGGCTGATGCGTGGAGTCGTGCTGTCGGCCAAGCAGAACGTGTACGTGGAGGCGGCGCACGCCGTCGGCTGCGGGGGTGTCCGAATCGCGGTGCGGCATATCCTGCCGAACGTGTATGGGCCGGCCCTGGTGCTGGCGACACTGAACGTGGGGGTGGCGATCCTGACCGGGGCCTCGTTGAGCTTCCTCGGCATGGGCGCGCAGCCCCCGACCCCCGAATGGGGCCTGATACTCGCCCGCGGACGGGATTACCTGCGCACCGCTTGGTGGATCAGCACGTTTCCCGGGATTGCGATCGCCGTGACCGTGTTGGCGGTGAACCTCTTCGGCGACGGCCTGTACGACAGCCTGGATCCACAGCGTCGCCTGTAACAACCCTGGCGCGGCCCACGGGGCCCCGGGAGGAGTACGATGGAACACCTCTACGCTCATATCGACGCGCACCGCGACACGTACGTCGAGTTCCTGCGCCGGCTGATCCGCATCCCGAGCGTCTCGTTTCACAACCAGGGTATCGATGAGGGCGCTCGGTACGTCGCTTCCGCCCTAGGGGAGCTGGGCGCCGAGATCTCAATGCTTCAGGCGCAGGACGGGTACCCCGTGATCGTCGGCGCGTTTTCGGGTACGTCGGCCAAGACGCTCTTGCTCTACAACCATTACGATGTCGTACCGGTTGAGCCGGTCGAAGACTGGACGTCTCCGCCGTTTGGGGCAGAGACGAAGGACGGCCGCGTGATTGGACGCGGGGCGAGCGACAACAAGGGTGAGCTCGCCGCACGGATCTGCGCCATCAACGCGTACCGGGCCGTGTATGGAGACCTCCCGACCGCTATCAAGTTCGTCGTCGATGGAGAAGAAGAGATCGGCAGTCCCCACCTGCAGGAAGTCGTTGAGGCGAACCACACGCTCTTGCGCGCTGATGCGGCCTTCGGGGAGGGGAGCCACCGAGATGCCCTCGGCCGCCCGACGGTGAGCCTCGGCTGCCGCGGCCGAGCCCTTTTCGAAATGGAGAGCATGGGCGCTCGACACACGTTCCACAGCAGCCTGACCGCGCTGGTGCCAAATCCCGCGTGGGACATCGTGTGGGCGTTCGCCAGCATGAAGGGGCGGGACGAACGGGTCACCATCGAGGGGTTCCATGATGCCGTCGTTCCGCCCAGCGACGAAGAGTTGACGTGCCTCGGGGCCATCTATTTCGACGACGCAGCGACGAAGCGCCTGCTCGGCATTCCGGCGCTGACGCTGGGGCTTTCCGGCCGCGAGGCTGTGGGCCGCCTGCTGCTCGAGCCGACGGTCGAAATCTCCGGCCTCGGCGCGGGCCGAGTCCTCGATGGCTTGAAGGGCATGCCGCGGCGGGCGGTCGGCGTGGTCCGCTTCGGGCTCGTCCCCAACCAAGATCCCGGAGAGATGGAGGCCATCCTGCGGCGCCATCTCGACAGGTTCGGCTTCCAGCACGTCACCCTCAAGCCGATCAGCCAGCGGCATCCGGGGAAGGTTCCTCTCGGTCATCCGTTTGTGCGCATGATCATCCGGTCCGCCCGCGAGTTCCTCGGCGAGGAGCCTGTCGTGTATCCGGTCGCACCCTGGATCGGTGCGCCGTATCATGAGCTGGCCGATCCCCTCGGCATCCCTCTCGTCAACGTCGGGCTTGCCTCGGCCGACTCGCGCTTCCACGCGCCCGACGAGAGTCTGGACCTTGACGGCTACATCGAAAGCATCAAGTTCGCGGCCCGTCTGTTTCACGATTTTGCCGACCTCGCACCGGCGGACGAGGGGGACGAGTGGACATGAGGGTCCAAGCGACCGAGACGCTGGCGCGCTACGCCAGCACCCTGCAGTACCAAGCCATTCCGCCGGCCGTGGTGGCACGCACCAAGGAGGTGGTCCTGGACTGCCTCGGCACCCTGCTCGGGGGCTCCGTCTACCCCGTCGGCACCATCACGCTCCGGTTCGTCGCACGCGTGGGCGAGGGCGGGGCCTGCACCGTGGTGGGCACCGACCGGAAGGCGTCACCGGTCACCGCGGCGTTCGCGAATGCGACGATCTCCCACTGCCTCGAGCTGGACGACAATTACAATCCTGCGAATGCCCATGTGGCGAATGTCGTGGTGCCGGCCGCGCTTGCCGTGGCCGAGCAGGAGCACGTCGATGGACGGCAGTTGATCGCGGCGCTCGTCGCCGCGTATGATGTCGAGGGCCGGATCGGGATTGCGCTCAGCCCGGTCCGCCTGTACGAGCGCTCTTTTCACCCATCCTCGATCAACGGGAATTTCGGAGCAGCCGCCGCCGCAGCGCGGGCGATGGCCCTGGGCCCGTCGGAGACGGTCAACGCGCTCGGCCTCGCGGGCTGTCAGGCCTCCGGGCTCCTGGCGTGGGTGACCGAGCCGGCGCAGTTCAGCAAGGCGTTCCAAATCGGCGTCGCGTCTCGGAACGGGGTCACCGCCGCGGAGATCGCGCGGCTCGGCTTCACCGGTCCACCGCACATCCTCGAAGGCAAGCACAATCCGTTCCGCGCATTTGCCGGGGTGGACGTGCTCTCCGTTGAGGACGCCCTCACCGGCGAGCTCGGCGACCGCTTTGAGATCGCCCGCACAAGTTTGAAAAAGTATGCCTGCTGCCGCCAAATCCACGCTCCGCTCGACGGGTTATTCAAGATTATGGCGCGGCAGGACCTGCGCGGGGATGATATCGTGGAGCTCACGACGCGCGTCGCGACCTCGATGGCGGACATCATCGACAACAACGAGTTGCCGTCCCACAACGCCCAATACATCCTGGCGATGGCGGCGTACGACGGGCGCGTCGAGGTTGAGCAGCTCACGGGCGACCGGGCCGCGGATCCCCGGATCTCGGCGCTGTCCAAGCGTGTGCGGGTCCTCGGGGATGATGCGCTGGAGCAGCGCTTCCCCGAGCAGTGGTCCGCCGTCACCACGGTGCGGGCCGGCGATGGGCGCGAGTTCACAGAAGCCGTATACTACCCTACGGGTGATCCGGAGAACCCGCTGACCGCCGACGATCTCCGGGCCAAATTCTTCGCCCTGGCCACGAAAGCGATCTCCCGCAAGCGGGCCGACGCGATCGCGGACCTGGTCACGGGCCTGGACGCACTGAGCGATGTATCGCAACTGGCGCGACTGTTGAGCGCGGATCGCTGAGGGGACCGTCCGGAGGGACGAGACGATGGCAGAACCTCATGGATACACCGACGCGATCACCGCCTACGCATCACGGTTTCGCTTCGCCGATCTTCCGTCGAAGGTGATCGAGGAGGCCAAGACGATCGTGCTCGACACGATCGGCGCCCTTCTCCTGGCATCCCTCCCGCAATATCGGGCCTCGTGGCTCACCGGAGACCTGGCCCGTGAGATGGGGGGAACGCCAGAATCCACGGTGATCGGCCGCGACTTCATGGCATCGTGCGAGGGCGCTGCGCTCGCCAACGGCACGATGGGGTACGCGGCCGACGTCGAGGGTGGATCGGCCGCGCGCCAGCATGTCCCCGCGGTGCTGGTCCCCGCCGCGCTGGCGGTAGGCGAGCGTGAGGGTGTGGACGGCAAGACGTTTCTGGCAGCCCTGGCGCTCGGCTACGAGATCTGCTGCCGGGTCGGCGAAGCGTGCCGCACGTCGTACTCGTATCCGCACTCCTTCCACCCGTCGGCGACGTTTGGCTACTTTGGCGCCGCCGCGGCGGCTGGGCACATCCTGAACCTCACGCAGCCGCAGTTCGCCAATGCCCTCGGCCTCGCCGGCAGCAACGCGGGGGGCCTCATGACCTGGGTAAGCGATCCAACCGAACACTCGCGACCGTTCGTCATCGGCATGGCCGCTCGGGGAGGTGTCACGGCCGCGCTGCTGGCCCACATGGGCCTCGGCGGTCCCCCGGCGATTCTCGACCCAGGAAAGTACTCCATCTACGATGCGTACTCCGGGGAGATGTATCTGGATCGCCTGACCGAGCGGCTCGGCGAGGACTTCTGGATCGCCAATACCGGCGGCTTCAAGCGCCACCCGTGCTGCGGGGATATTCACAGCGGCCTCGACGCGCTGCTGGCCATTATGGACAAGCACGACATCATCCCGGGCGAGATCGAGGAGATCGTCCATCGGGTGAAGGCGGATCGCGCTCCCGTCATCGACAACAATCCCCTGAAGTCGCATTGCGCCCAGTACATCCTCGCCGTGGCCGCGGTGGATCGCAAGATCGTTCCGAACGATATCCTGCACGACCGTCGCGATAACGCGCAGATTCGCATGGTGTACGAGCGCGTCAAGTTGATCGGCGACCGCGAGATGGACCGCTGGCCGGCGTCGGCGCCCGCGATCGTCGAGGTCACGGTCAAAGATGGGCGACGGCTCTCTGAACGGGTGGATTGGGCCAAGGGCCGTCGGGAAAACCCGATGACCCGTACGGAGCTGGAGCGCAAGTTCTTCGACTTGGCCACGATGCGGATCTCGCGGGACGATGCCAACCGGCTCATGGAACGTGTAGATCATCTCGAGCAGGTGCCGGACGTCCGTGAGATTGGCCGATTGCTTCGCGCGTAGCCAATCACGCCTCCTCTAAGGCCGTCGGGCGCGGAGCGCGACGCGATCGCGAAATCGATACACGCATTCCACATCGGGAAAGCCCGCCCGGACGATCTCCGCGGAGAGTTCGGAAAAGGCCAGGCGGCGGACGGGATCTGTGAGGGACCCTTTCGCCCACGGCGTCTTCAGCGTCTCGAGGTCATAGAGGAGTCCGCCCGGCCCCAGCATGGCCGCCAGCTGCTTGAGCGAGCGCCTCAGCCACCGGAGACCGTCTGCGAGCGATCCGCCTCTTGACTCCATGATCGGCATGAGCACGCTCCCCACGGTCACCACCGTGGCGCGGAGCCGCGGGAACACCGTCCCTTCTCCCAAGGCCAGCGGCAGCGCCTGAATGCGATCCCCGGGGAGGATCTCGGAGAGCCGTGTCTTCGCGCGTGCCAACTTGCGATCGTTCGGCTCAATGAGGGTCACGCGGCCAAGGGAAGGGTAGCTCCGCGCGATCAGGCACGCGAGCTTTCCGGTGCCCGCTCCAGCATCCACAAGGTGATCGGGGCGATCGAGTGGGGGAAGTGCCTGGACCATCTCGCGGTAATGCTCGGGTTCTCGCTCTGGTCCCGCCGTCCACGTGGTATCGTGGAGATCGTACCAATCGGGGTGCTCCCAGGGATTCTCCATCCACGCTCCCCCCGGCCGAGTCCGCGCGCTCGGGAACGCTCGATTCGCGAATCCGGCGCGAGTTCCCTTTCGTCGCGTGACGCATAGCGACTGCGAGGCGCATCGTGGTAGTCTCTACGTGTGACGTCCCTGGAGCTCCGCCGCGATGTCTGGGCCGGTGCGGCCGCCGGCCTGGCGGGGGGCGGCATCCTCGCCGCGACGCTGCATCTCCAGGGGAAGATGTCACTGACCGTGGGGCTCACCGGCCTCGCGCCGCAGGCGGCCCCCGCGGTTCAGCTGGGGATCGCGGGTCTCCTCGGCGCCGGGTTCGGCGCGGTCTTCAGGTACCAGCCCGAAAGCGCGGCGTCGAGCCTAACGGCCGGCCTGCTCTACGGCCTGCTCTGGTGGATCGTCGGGCCCCTGACCCTGTCGCCCCTGCTGGCCGGCGTGGTCCCGTCGTGGTCGCTCGAGGATGCCGCCGCGGGGTTCCCCGGCCTCATCGCGCATCTCCTCTACGGCGCAGTGATGGGCACGGCATTCTACCTGATGGCGGGCGCGTGGAGACGAAGAATCCCGGCGCCGCCGCCGGTCCCCGACGCCCCCCCCGTGCGCATCGTGATTCTGGGGGGTGGATTCGCGGGTGTGAGCGCCGCGCAGCGGCTCGAGCACCTGCTGCGGCGGAATAGAGCCGTGTCGATCACGCTGGTCAGCGAGAGCAACTACCTGCTCTTTACGCCCATGCTGGCCGAGGTCGCGGCCAGCGGGTTGGAAGCTCAACACATCAGTGCCCCCGTCCGGGCGGCGCTCCTGCGCACGGTGTTCCGGCGTGCCGAGGTCCTGGCGGTCGATGTCGCCGCCCAAACCGTGCGGTTGCGCGCGACGCCGTCGGCCAGAGAGGAAACCCTGCGCTACGATCACCTCGTCCTGGCTCTTGGGTCCGTTCCGAATTTCTACGATCTCCCGGGCCTCGAAGCGCACACGTTTTCGCTGAAATCGCTCGAGGACGCGACCCGGCTGCGCAACCACGTGATCGGGCTGCTCGAGCAGGCCGATGTGGAACCCGACCCTGTGGAGCGCGACCGCCAGCTGACGTTTGTCGTGGCCGGAGGCGGATTCGCGGGGACGGAGATGGTGGCGGAATTGTTCGATCTCGTTCACAGTGTGCGGCGCTTCTTTCGGGGCATTCGATCGGCGGATCCGCGCTTCGTCCTCGTGCACTCGGGTGTGCGCATCCTCCCCGAGCTCAGCCCGGCGCTAGCCGCGTATGCCCAACGTAAGCTGGAAGCTCGTGGAATCGAGTTCCTGCTGAACACGAGGGTGGCGGGGGCGAGGCGCGATGCCGTGCTGCTTGTCGGG
Source organism: bacterium (assembly GCA_035703895.1). Classification (NCBI taxonomy): domain Bacteria; species bacterium. Next base: position 38,844 of record DASSXJ010000263.1, read on the forward strand.
GGGGATGAGATCGCGACGCGGACGATCGTGTGGACCGCCGGCAACCAGCCGCATCCGCTGTTGCGCACCCTCCCGTGCGAACGAAACCGGGCCGGTGCGGTGTCCGCGGGGGAGGCGCTGCAGGTCACCGGGTTGGTCAACATTTGGGCGGCGGGGGACTGCGCCCAGATTCCCGATGTGCTGAACCAGGGAAAGTTTTGCCCGCCTACGGCGCAGCACGCGCTTCGCGAGGGATGGGTCGTGGCGGACAATGTGGCGGCCGCCCTGCGGGGCCGGCCACCCCGGCCGTTCCGATTCCGCACGATTGCGGTGCTCGTCGCGCTCGGCCACCGCACCGCGGTTGCGGAGGTGCGCGGGTGGAAGTTCTCGGGGTTCCTCGCGTGGTTCATGTGGCGGACGGTCTACCTCAGTAAGCTACCCGGGTTCGAGAAAAAGGTGCGGGTCGCCCTCGACTGGGCACTCGACATGTTTTTCCCTCGAGACATCGCGCTGAGTTCGGCGGCACCGACGCCCACGATCGCCCAATCCGTGGAGGCCTCCGCGGACGGGCCGCGCCCATGATCCGTTCGCCTCTGCTCCGGCACGGCGCGCTGCTGGGCGCGCTGGCGGGATTGGCGGGGGGGCTGGCGTTCGGCGCGGCGATGGCCCAACTCGGCTATCTCCCGACCGTGGCGTCGCTCGTGCGGGCCCGCACGCCGGAGACGGGATTCTTCGTCCACATGGCCATCGCGGCCATTGTGGGGGCCGGGTTTGGGCTGCTCGTCTACCGGCAGCGCCTGGGCGCCGGGGAGATGCTCTTTTGGGGAATGACCTACGGCAGTCTGTGGTGGTTCCTGGGGCCCCTGACGCTGCTGCCGCTTCTGCTGGGCCGGACCATGGTCTGGGACGTGGGCTCCGCGCAGGCTGTGTTTCCCAGCCTGATCGGGCACCTGTGGTACGGGGCGGTGACCGCGATCGTCTATGTGATCCTGCGGCGTCGAGTGGGGGCCGCCGGATCCCGGATCGGGCGTGAAGTGATCCTCGTCGGAGCACTCGCCGGGCTTGCGGGGGGGTGGCTGTTTGGGCGCCTCGTGGACGGGCAGGCCCAATGGCTGGGTTCCTCTGCGTTGCTGAGTCCTGTCACGCATCGCGTGCCCGAGCCGGCGACGGTCCTCATCGGGATCGCGTCCGGCGTGGGATTCGCGTGGCTGTACCCGCAACTTCACGACGGCTCGGGTCCGATGCTGATCCGGGGCACGATGTATGGCTTCGCTTGGTGGGTCGCCGGGGCGCTCACGCTCGTGCCGCTGGCGACCGGGATGGGCCTCGGCTGGTCGGTCGAGGCCGCCCGCGCGCAGTTCCCCGCGCTTCCCGGCTTCCTGCTCGCCGGCGCCTTTCTCGCGCTCGTGTATCGCTGGGTGGACGGGCTCGCCCGGCTGCTCTTTTTCGACGACGTCGGCGCGGAGGACGAAGAAGGGGTGGGGACACGCGGCCTTCGTGCGCTGGCGCGCGGAGCGTTCGCCGGCCTCATCGGCGGCCTGATCTTCACGATCATCATGGTCCGGCTCGGCATTCTGCCGGTGATCGCTCGACTGATCGGCGCGTCCTCGCCGTGGAGCGGGTTGATCGTGCACCTGGTGATTGCCAACCTGATCGGGGCCAGCTTCGGCCTGCTGTTCCTGCGCCGATCCTTCGATCTCGGCTCCGCGCTGGGCTGGGGAGTCTCCTACGGATTCTTCTGGTGGGTGCTCGGTCCCCTCACCCTGCTGCCGCTCCTCTTGGGAACGGTGCCGCGGTGGACGCCCGAGATTGCCGGGGCTCTGACCGCGAGCCTGATCGGCCACCTCGCGTACGGCGCGGCGGTGGGAATCACATTCTTTCTCCTGGAGGCGCGCTACAACCCCTGGTGGATCTCCCACACTGATGCCGAGGCGGTGCGCATCGCGCGCCGGAGAGAACAGGTACTCACGTCGGCCCCCGCGCTCTGGGCGTTGGTGGTGGTCGTCGCGCTGACCCTTCCCGTTGTCCTGACCTGTGGAATGCCGCCGGGCGGTGCGGGGTACTCCATGTCGCCCGCGGCGCCGCCCTCAGCTCCGCCGAGGACGACCTCGAGTGGGGGCGGCGTCTACGGGGGCGCCGCAGGACCGCACGATTCGTGCGGCCAGAACGGGTCGGTCCCCAAGACGCCCTAGCCGAGCGCGGCCTACGGTCGTTTGAGCAGGGACGCCGCGTCGGGCAGGATGGAGATCAGCATGAGGACGAGCAACATGAGCGGGACGGCCGCGACATAGACCATGGCCAATCGCTCGAGCCGAAGGTTCATGTAATAGGCGCCGATCAGGCTGGCCTTCATCAGCGCGAGCAAGATCAACGCGGTGACGCGGACCCCGGGCGAGACCCGGAAGACAAGGATCAGGCTGACCTCGAGGATCGTGATGGCGACGAGGACGAGCCAGGCGATAATCAAGACTCGCGTGACGCCCTGCGGCTCTGCTTCGGTCATGTGCCGCGCGCCTCCCCGATCAGAGCAAGTAGATCGACGACCAGATGAAGACCCACACCAGATCGACAAATCCCCAGTACAGCCCGGCGATCTCGACGCCTTCCGCCGATCCGAGCCCGCGGGAGATCCGGTCCGCGATGACCCACAGATAGAGAATCCCGCCCAGCACGTGGGCGCCGTGGAGCCCGGTAATGGCGAAGAAGGTGAAGCTGAACGCCGGTACGCCCCACGGATTGCCCGTCAGGCGCGCGCCCTCCCCGATGAAGTGCGTCCACTCCGTCGCCTGCATCCCCGCAAAGACCAGGCCGGCGGCGATCGTGGCGGCGAGAAACCACACGGCCTGTCGGCGGGCCCCCTGCCGGATCGCAAAGACCGCCAGGGCCATCGTCGTGCTGCTGCAGAGGAGGACTACGGTCATCGTCGCGACAAAGCGGAGGTTGATGATCTCGAGCCGGTTGGGCCAGGTCGGGCTGCCCAGTCGGGTCACCCAGAGCCCGATCAGGAGCGCGGCAAACGTCATGGCGTCCGAGATGAGGAACAGCCACATCATCAGCTTGCCCCAGCTGACATCCCAGGGCGATCGGCCGCCTCCCCACCGCATCGCCAGACCCTGGTCCCCCCTTGCGGGGACAGGTCCCCCCTCGGGAACAGTCGTGGCGTCGACCCCGCTGGTCATTGTCTCGCCGTCTCCTTCCCGGTCACGCCTACATCCAGAACAGGATGATGAACACGTATAGCCAGAGGCCGGTCAAGAAATGCCAGTAGGTTGAGGAGACATTGACGGCTACGGACCCCGGCGGGGTGTACGCCCCGCGCCACGCTCGGGGCAGAATGATCGCGAATGCGACGAGGCCTCCGAGGAGGTGCACGCCGTGTGCGCCGGTCAGCAGGTAGAAGAACGAGCTGTGAGGCTGACTCGAAAGATACACTCCCTGGCGGACGAGCTGCTGCCACGCCAGGAGCTGCCCGACCAAAAACGCCACCCCGAGGCCCCCGCCTGCCGTCAGCGCTCGGCGGAATCCCATCGTGTCCCCGCGCTTGAGCTGCCGTCGTCCCCACTCGACTGCGGCGCTGCTGGCGAGCAAGATCCCGGTGTCCAGCCAGAGGATCCACGGAAGCGGGATCTGTGTCCACCCGGGCTCCTGCCTGTGGCCGAGATAGGTGGTGGTGAACGCCACAAAGAGCATGGCAATCGCAACGAGGGCGAATGCCATGCCCAAGAGAGCTGTGTTTGCCGGGATAGGCGCGGCCGGTTCTCGGGGCGGCCAGGCGCCATCCCCGTTGGGGCGGCCGGCGCCACGGCCCCCAGAGCCGCCGTGGCGAGCCGGTGCGGTCTTGGTCTTCGTGGCGAGAACGAACTCGGTCGGCATCGTCAGCTCCCACCGCCGGCGTGGCCGTCGCCGGCACCGTGGCCGTCCCCGGCGCGCCCTGCGTGGCCGGCGAGGGCGGGCGATCCGGGGACGGTTTGCGGCAGGTAGTCGTCCGCCGCGCCGGGCACGCCGTAATCGTAGGGCCACCGATAGACGACGGGGGGCTCGGGCCAGTTGCCGTGGGGAGGCGGGGACTCCGCCGTCCATTCGAGGGTGTTGGCATGCCACGGATTGGGCTCGGCTTTGGGTCCCCGGAGCGCGCTGTTGAAAAAGTTGTAGACGAAGATGAGCTGCGCCGCTCCGAGCATGAACGCGCTTGCCGAGATGAAGACGTCGAGCGGCTGGACGCTGGCGAGGAACGGATACGTACTCGGTGTGTACAGCCGTCGGCTCATCCCGTGCGTCCCCAGGAAGTGCATCGGGAAGAACGTTCCGTAGATGCCGATGAAGGTCAGCACAAAGTGGATCTTGCCGAGCGTCTCGTTCATCATCCGGCCGAAGATCTTGGGGAACCAGTAGTACGTCCCGGCGAAGATCGCAAACAGCGCGGCGCTCGCCATGACGAAGTGAAAGTGCGCGACGACGAAGTAGGTATCGTGGAAGTAGAGGTCCACCGGTGAGGCCGCGAGGAAGATCCCGCTGAGCCCCCCGGTGACGAACAGCGAGACGAACGCCACCGCGTACAACAGCGCGGTGGAAAACTGGATCCGCCCCTGCCACAAGGTCGTCAGCCAGTTGAACGTTTTGATCGCCGACGGGATGGCGATGATCATCGTCGAGATCGTGAACGTGGCCCCGAGGATCGGGTTCATCCCGCTGACGAACATGTGATGTCCCCACACGAGGAAGCTCAGAAACCCGATCGCAGCCATCGAGAGGACCATGGCGGTGTACCCGAAGATGGGTTTCCGGGAGAACGTGGAGATGATGTCGGAGACGATGCCCATGGGACCGAGGATGAGGATGTACACTTCGGGGTGCCCGAAGAACCAGAACAGGTGCTGCCAGAGGAGCGCCTCGCCCCCCGAGTGAGGGACGACGTTGCCGCCGATCAGCACGCCCGCGGGCACGAAGAAGCTGGTGCCCGCCGTCCGGTCGAGGAGCAGCATCACCAGCGCGGCCATGAGGACGGGGAACGAGAGCAGAGCCAGGATCGCGGTGAAGAAGATCCCCCAGATCGTGAGCGGGAGCCGTCCCATCGACAGCCCGCGGGCCCGCATGTTGATGATCGTCGTGAGGAAGTTCAACCCGCCGAACAGCGAGGAGGTCATCAGGATCAGGATGGCCACCAGCCACAGGGTCTGCCCGAGGCCGGAGCCGGGGGAGGCCTGCGGCAACGCCGAGAGCGGGGCGTACGAGGTCCAGCCGTTCCCCGCCGGCCCGCCCGGGACGAAGAACGACGCGAGCAGAATGAGCACCGAGGGGACGAACGTCCAGAACGAGAGCATGTTGAGGAACGGGAACGCCATATCGCCCGCCCCGATCATCAGGGGGATCAAGAAGTTGCCAAAGAAGCCCGTGAGGATGGTCGTCAGGAAGAAGAAGATCATCACGGTCCCGTGCATGGTCGCGGCGGCGAGGTAGGTGCCCGGATCGAGGAGGCCCCGTTCGGGCGCGGCGAGGTGCGCCCGCACGAGCATCGCAAGCCCGCCGCCGACCAGTGCCATGAACAGCGTCACGAAATAGTACTGCTTGCCGATCATTTTGTGGTCGAGGCTGAAGATGTAGTGACGGATGAAGCTTTCGGGAGGGTGGGCGGCGTGCGCCTCATGCGGGGTTGCCGGTGCTGTCGCTGTCGCCATCAAGCTCTCCTTGGTGAGGATCCCTCGTTAGTGGGCCGCCTGCTGCTGGAGCCACTGGTCAAACGCGGCCTGCGATTCGACCGTGACGTTTCCTCGCATCGTGTAGTGGCCGGTCCCGCACAGTTGCGCGCAGGCAATCTGGTACGTACCCTCCTTGTCTGGCGTGAACCAGATCGGGATCGTCCGGCCGGGCACCGCGTCCTGCTTGACGCGGAAGTTCGGGAGAAAGAAGCTGTGGATCACGTCGACCGAGCGGACACGAACCTCGATCGGACGGTTGTTGACCATGTGCAGTTCGTTGAGGACGACGAGGTTCGTCTTCACGGCGGGATCGCCGGGATCGAGTCCCAGGGGGTTGCTCTGGGAGACGAACTTGGGATCGGTCCTGGCGAACCTGCCGTCAGCGCCCGGATAGCGAACGTACCAGAAAAACTGCCGTCCGGTGACTTCCACGACCTGGGCGTTTGGCGGAGGGGCGCTGTACAACTTCGACCAGGTGAACACCCCGAGGATCCCCAGCGCGATGAACGCCACTCCCGGAACGATTGTCCAGGTCAGTTCCGCCCCCAAGTGCTCGTGCCAGTAACTGGCGCGTTCCCCGCCCCGCGCACCGTAGCGCATGAGGGCGGCGGCGAGGAACAGATGGGTCGCGATGAACGCGATCGCGGTGACGAGGAGAATCCAGTTGAAGTACTGATCGATCACCCTGCCTTGTACCGAGGCCAGGGGTTGGAGCCACCACTTGTATTTCGCGATCACAAACGAGCCGACCCCGGCGACGAGGATGGCGAGGACGAGGATCCCGGTCCACACCCCCGCCCGCCGGTGGTCCTGCGCCTCACTCCACGATGCCATCGGCGGTCCTTTCCCTGGCGTGGTCGCGACTCCCAAAAGCGAGAACACGGCTCGGCATTAGTGACAGCGCGCGCCGCGTCCCGCCGTGGTTCCTGCGTCTTTCGTTCTCGTTGTACCCCGTGGAACCCTTCCCCACAGCATCGGGGAGCCGGTGCGCGTGTCCGCTATTTCTTCACCACCATGGTCGGTTGAGCCGCCGCGGACGGGGAGACCTCGAAGGTGCCGTACATGCCGAGGAGGGCGTGCCCAGGGAACCCGCAGATCAAGAGATACTTGCCGGCTTTGTTGACGGTGAATTGAACCGTCGCACTCTGCCCCTTCGTGATACCCACTTGGGCGTTTTTCATCACGGCCCCGGGAAAGGCCGGCGTAGAGGTCGCGGCCGCCGGCAGCGTGGTCGTGAACGGGATGACCTCCATGCTGTGAGGGAGGGTCCCATTGTTCGACAAGGTCAGTTGGACCGTGGC
>DASSXJ010000264.1 GCA_035703895.1 bacterium
AGATTGTGGAAGGGTATAAGAAGATATGTCGAAGCGCGGTTGCGTCACCTGGGAAGCCGGTAAGCAAAAAGGCTTTACCCTCGTCGAGCTCGTGGCTGTCCTGGCCATTCTCGGGATTCTCGTTGGGCTGGCCCTGCCCCGTTATTTGGGCAATCGCCGGCAGGCGTACCGCGCCGAGGCACAGGCCCTCCTTGAGGAAGTGAAGGGGCTCGAATTCTCCTACTTCATGGACCATGGCAATTGCTTTACTTCGAACGTTGTAGGACTGGGGTTTGTGATGCCGGGAGGCTCTCACTGGAGCTTCCCCACGGCTACATCAAATGGTAATGGCGCTCTGTGCTCGGGGACCGGCCAAGGGCAGGGGCAGGGCAATCTCGGGTTTGTGACACTCACGACGAGCGGGGCCCTCTCGCCTATGAGCACTGCCGATCAGGTGTCTGTGACGCTACTGGGAGACGGGAGTGTGACGGCCGGCGCGAACTTTTAGGGCAGTGATGCACCGCGCTCAGGCATGCGTGATCTCAACGAGGCGGGCGCGGAGCAGCCTGGCGAGTCCCTCACCGCCCTGGCGCATCGAGTACGCGTGGTTCCAGCCGAAGATGGGACGCGCAAATGGGGCCAGCACGTTCATCCAGCGTTTGGTCGTCTCGACTTCCCAGGTATTCCGGACGGTGGTCACGGCGCCATCCTGGGAGAGGTCCCAGGTGCCTCGTCCGGCGAGTTCGCCTGCGGAAATGCCTTCCAGCGCGACGGGCCGTTGGATCCGGGCCACCGTGACCTCAAAGATCAAGTCATAGGGCAACCGGCTTCTCCAGAAGTACCGGCGGACACTGCCGACGCCCTGATCATCCCCCGGCGCGACCTCGACGACGCGACGGACGCTCCCCCACCACGTCGGCCAATGCTCTGAGTGGTAGATCGCTTCCCAAACGTCCTCGATCGGCGCCTCGATCCGCCACACCGTGATGAACGTGTACTTGACCACAGGCCACCCCGCTTACCCGAGCGATGTCAAGTACCGAAGCAGCGTCCTGACTCCGAACCCCGTGCCTCCGGCCGGCAGGTACGGCGACGGGGGAGCGCTCTCCGCGAACGCGGGGCCGGCGATGTCCAGATGGGCCCACGGGGTCGATCCCACGAACTCGCCAAGAAACGCCGCCGCCCGTTCCGCTCCGCCCGCGCGCCCCGCGGAGTTCTTGAGGTCGGAGATGTCTCCCCGCATCGCGTCCAAGAACTCCTCGTACATGGGCAACTGCCAGAGTTGCTCACCGGTCGATGCTGCCGCCGACAGGAGCCGGTCGATGAGCGGCTGGTTGTTCCCCATCACCCCCGCCGTCCAGTCCCCCAGTGCGACCACGGCGGCCCCTGTTAGGGTGGCCACGTCGATGACCTCGTCCGCTCCGGCGCGAACGGCGTACGCGAGGCCGTCGGCGAGCACCAGCCGTCCTTCGGCATCGGTGTTGGTGATCTCCACCGTGAGGCCGTTGAGCCCGCGGACGATATCGCCCGGACGCATCGCGGCGCCGCTGATCATGTTCTCCGTGGCGGCGGCGATGCCCACGACCCGCACGGATACCCCGAGGTCCCGCAGGGCCCCCATCGCGGCGACCACCGTCGCGGCGCCCGCCATGTCGCCCTTCATGGTTTTCATCCCGCCCGCGGTCTTGATCGAGAGGCCGCCGCTGTCGAAGGTGATGCCCTTGCCAACGAGGGCAACCGTTCGGCGGGCCCCGTTCGGACGGTACTCGAGGACGATGAACTTGGGAGGCTGCGTGCTGCCCTGGGCCACCGCGGCAAAGAGCCCCATCCCCATGGCCCGCGCTTCTTCGTGATCGATGACCCGGTGCTCGAGCCCGCTGGCGTTGGCCACCTCCATCGCGATCTCTGCCAGCGCACTGGGGGTAAGCACGTTGGCCGGCTCGTTGACGAGATCGCGCGCTCGATAGGTGGCGCGGACGGCGACATCGGCGTCTCGCAGCGTCCGGGCCAGCGCCCCCCGGTCTCCGCGCTGGGCGATCACAATCGCCTCAGCCACCGCCGCGTCGTTCTCCGGTTTGCGGTATCGGTTGAACGCGTAGGCGCCGAGTCCGGCGCCCTCTGCGACGGCCCGCACGGCCTCGTCCGGTGTTCCGCCCAGCCCTTCCCCGACGTTCGTCGCAAGGGCCACACGCGCGGCGCGGAGCTCTCGCGCCCGCCGGATCGCGACGGCGCCATACCGGCGCAGACGCTCGGGGGCCGGCTCGCGGCCGACCCCCACCAGCAGGATCCGTCGCGCCGGTCCGTCGGGGACGTGCAGGAGCACCGTTCGGTTCGGCTTGCCGGAGAACCCTTCGGCGCCGGCGATCTCGGCCAGCCGGCCGTTCACGGCCCGATCGACGTCTGCGGCCTCCCCAAGAAGGGCGCCCGGTTCCGCGACGGGCAACGCAAGCAGGTCACACGCGCACCGGTCCGGCGGCGTGTCCGTCAGTGTGAGTTGCATGGAGCCTCCTAGGCGCTGGACGAAATCGGCACACTGCCCCATTGTAACAAGAAAGCCTTGTGGGGGACGCCGGACGGGGGGACCGCGGCGCGGCGATCTCTCAGTGGACCAGGTCGGAGACCCGGACGAGTTGGATCCCGGCTTCGTCGAACTCCGGCAGCAGCGACACGAGGACTCTGGCGGTGACTTTGCCGACGTGCCCGATCGCCACCGCCTGGCCTCGAGTTTGCGCAATCGTTATCAGCGTCCTGAACTGACCCCGTACGTACTCCTCGTCGTCTTGGTTGTCCAGGAAGACCGCGCGCGCGGCCGTCGGGACGCCCATCTCGCGCGCGACACGGGCGGCCACGGAATGGCGTGAGGTCACACTGTCCACGAAAAAGAGATGCCGCACGTGCATCTCCTCCAGCACAGCGCGCATCACGCGGGCGTCCGCGGTGCCGAGCGATCCCATGTGGTTGTTCGCGCCCACCGCGTTGGGGACGGACGCGATGTCTGCCGCGACCGTCCGCCGGATGTTCTCATCGCTCATGGCGACCTTGATCCCGCCTTCGCCCAATGGGATCGCGTCGTTGTCGGGTTCCATGGGGAGGTGCAGGATCACTTGAACCCCGCGGCCGGGCGCCTCCTCTGCGATCAGGCTCGAGTAGGGGAGATGGGGGAGGACCGAGATCGTGACCGGCCGGCCGATCGACTCGATCTCTCGGGCCGCCTTGAGGCCGTACCCCGCATCGTCGAAGATGATCGCCACGCGGGGACGGCCCGATCTGCCGCCCGCCGGACCGGGGATGACCGCAGGCGCCCGCGAGACCTCAGGATTTTGAGTCGGCGGCTGAGGCGCCGGCGCCGGCTGGGGATGCTCCTGGCGGGGAGCCGGAGGAGTTGCCGGCCTGGGGGTGGGCTGGACAGCCGGGGGCCGGGCGGCGATGGGCGCCCTGGTCGTGCGGACGGCGTGCTCGCGCTTTGCCACGAGGTAGCCGGTCGCGAAAGCGGCCCCCAGCACGATCCCGAGCGCGAACACGATCAGCGGATGCATCAATCGCTTCCGCGCCGAACGCCGACCGCCCATCACGCTGCCTCCCGGCCGGGCCCCATTACGGCGCCGCTGCCTGTGGCGTGGCGACGTATCGTTGGATGCCCTTCAGGATGCCCTGCGCCATCGCCTGCTGGATTTGCGGGTCGCGGAGCATCTGTTCTTCCCGCGCGTTGGTGATGAACGCCGTTTCGACCAAGATCGACGGGATCCGGTCCGTGTCGACGAGGACTTTGAACAGGGCCTGCGTGGTCCCCCGCGCGGCCAGGCCCGCCGCCCGGCCGGCTTCATCGAGGACGACCTGCGCGAACGGCTGGCTCGCCGGATTCGAATAAAAGGTCTGGATGCCGGTGGCGTTCACGTCGGTCGAGGCGTTGGCATGGACGCTCACGAAGAGGGTGGCCCCCCCGCGGAACGCGATCTGCGCGCGGTCCTCGAGCGGCACAAACACGTCGGCGTCTCGGATCATCACGACATCAAAGTGCTGTTGGGCGAGCAGCGCTCGGAGGGCCAGCGCGATCGCCAGCACCACGTCCTTCTCCTTGACGCCCGCCGGCCCAATCGCCCCGGGATCGCTCCCGCCGTGGCCCGCGTCTACCGCCACCACGACCGGCCCGCGCGGTCCGGTGGCGACCGGCCGTCCAACCCCTCCTCCGATCGCCGCGCCCAGCTCCACCAAGAACTGCCCGGTTTCAGCGCCGGGACGAACGGCGAACGGCGACGGTCGGGCCAGCTCGATGACGATGCGCACGATGTTGGGGTTCCGGTGGAACTGCGCGGCCCGCACCTGGGCGACGAGCCCGTCGTCTACATCGAGGAACTTCTTGACCGGCAGGAACACCGCGTCGGGGATATCGATCACGACTCGCTCCGGGTTATGCAGGATCCGCTGCGCGGCCTGGACGGGATGGGTGCCCACGACGACGATCCGGCCCCCTCCGTCCACATGCTGGTAGATGACGTCCGAGATCTTCTGCGCGCTGGGCTGGTAACTCGTGGATGAAGGAGGGGGGGCGGCTTTGGCCCCGAGCGCCACGACGACCCGGCGTCCGGGAACCTGGGTCACCAGTCGATATTCGGTGGGAGCGGCAAAGGTGAACGCCACGCGGGTTCCCGATGAGAGCACCCGGGCGATCCTAATCGAGGTCAGCGTCCCTTCGTGGACGTCGAGGGTCTGCTCCGTTGATTTCGCCACGGCGCCCGGAAAATCGAGGACGAGGTGCTCCGGGTCGTGGGGACCGGTCGTCGGGTGGAGCGGTCCCGTCGCGTCGATCGAGACTTCCAGGCCCGCGTTGGTTCCCCGCCAGGTGATCCCGGTAATCTGCGGGCTGATCACGAGCGTGTGATCCCCGGGATCATACGCGGTCACATCGCCCAATGTTTCAAACACCCACTGGACCGGGATCAGGACTCTGTCGAAGACGGCGACCAGCGGGATCGGGACGGGCCGCCGCTCGCCATTGACGGCGACGTAGGGATCGCCGGCCCGCAGGAGCATCTCGTCACCCGCGGGGCTCAACAGGCTGAGGGTTCGCTCCCGGGGGTTCCACGACGCGCGGATGCCGAGGGGCTCGAACAAGCCCGGGTACGGGGCCATGATCGTTCCATTCTGGATGACCACGGTTCCGGCTAGGGGGACGACCGATCCGTTCGCGATGACCCGGAGGTGGGTGGACTGAGCGGTCGCGCCGGGCGCGTGCGCACCGAGCGCCACAAGTCCCAGGGAGACGAGGGCAACGAGAGCCAGCGTCCTGCGGGCCGAGGACGAAATCTGCACGGTCCGGTCCACCTCGAAGGCTGCGTCTGCTGCGTCGATCGATGCCGCGTCGAACCCCGCCTGGTGCTTCCACCTATACGCGGAGACGAGAGGGATTCCTGCCTGCCTCCCGGCGGCGGACCGGCACACGATCCGAGCCTTTAGTACACTTGGAGGTGACGCCCAACATGCCGTCTATGTCTCCGGCGACACGGTCTGATACGAAGGCGTCGCTGAGGTGGCGCGGCGCTTCGATGTTCGGACGGCGGTGCTGTTCATGGGGGCGGCACGGGTTCCCGCGGTCGGAACAACCGATGCGCTCACGATGACGGCGGCGGACGGCATCGAGGCGGCACGCGCATTCTCCCACGCGACCATCGTCCCGCTGCACTTCGAAGGATGGGAACACTTTTCGGAGTCGCGCGAAGTGATCGCGCGCGCATTCGATAACGCCGGGATCGGTCGCCGGGTGCGCTGGATGGCGCCCGGCGACACAATTACCGTCACGTCCACGGCTCCGTGATCGGCCCGGTATCGGCCGCGTGCATGAGCGGCGGCAGTCCCCAGTTGTCCGTGACCGTGCGGCAGAAACTGTAGTGTGTGTGCCGCCGCGGAGACGCGAGACCTCTGTGTACTCCGCGACCCCACCATCCCGCAAACACCTGGTTCGGCGCCCGATCGCTCTCATCGTAGCAGAAGAACAGCGCAGGATACCGGCCCTCCCGATCCGGCGTCGCAAACCAGGCGGAGGCCGCGAGCACGTCGAGGAGCGCGGCAAGGTTCCCGTCGGCGCGCTCGCGGTCGCCGTCGTGCATGTTGTTGCGGTCGTCCCATCCGACGTACACGAGCGCGGCCGCCGGCAGCGTCCCGCCCAGATCGTGCCTGAATGCCGGGAGGCCGTGCCGAACCGCCGACACCGGGGCGCGGAGATCGAGGAACGGATTGTGCCGGTGGGCGATCTCGCCCGCGAGATGGTAGATGTAGGTCGGAATCGGGGGCACCTGGGCTGCCGCCTGGCTGGCGATCGACGGATGGAAGGTGTCGACGACCTGCGCCGGGCTCCACACCGCGCCTGAGATGAGGGCGCGGTAGTTGGGACCGGAGGGATGCGTGACGGCAAAGTAACGGGTCAGGACGACCCCCTCGGCGGCCAGCCGCCGGTGCGCCGGGAGGCTTGCTACGTCCTCGAAACCGTGGTTCTCAAACACCCCGAAGACGAGGCTGCTCCACCACCGCCCGCGGGCCCCCGCCCGTCCCGGCCGGCCCAGTACGGCGGCCGCCGCGCCGGCTAAGGCTGCCCCGAGGAACGCGCGCCGGTGCATGCTATAATCGGTCACGGATCAAAATCCTCCGGGAGGAGTGTGATGGTCGAGCGCTCGATCGAATCCGCGCTGCCGCCCCGGACGGTTCGGATGTGGGTGCAGGCCGTTCGGCCGTTCTCGCTTACGGCATCCATCGTGCCGGTGATGCTCGGCACAGCGGTGGCGGCCACGCAGGGCCTGTTCAATCCGGGGTTGCTTCTCCTCACCCTGCTCGGGGCCGTGGCCATCCAGGGCGCGGCCAACCTGTTCAGCGATTACTTCGACTACCGCGGCGGCTACGATACCCCTGAATCGTACGGCAGCAGCGGCGTGCTCGTTCGCGGCATCCTGCAGCCCAGTGAAGTGTTCTTGGCGGGCCTCGTGCTGATCGCCCTCGACGTCGCGATTGGACTCTACCTCGCGGTGATTCGGGGAACCCCGATCCTCGTGCTCGGGGTCCTCGGCGCGCTCGGCGCCTACTTCTATTCGGGGAAGCCGGTCGCCTACAAATACCGGGCGCTCGGAGATCCGGTGATCTTCCTCCTCTTCGGGCCGCTCATGGTCCTCGGCGCCTACTACGTGCAGGCCAGGTCGATCGAGTTCATCCCGATGCTCTATGCCCTTCCGGTGGGGTGTCTGGTCACCGCGATCCTCCACGTGAACAACATCCGCGATATGCCCACGGACGCCCGCGGTGGCGGGGTGACCGTCGCACGGGCCCTGGGGCTCGGAGGCGCGAAGCTCCTGCTGTACGGGCTGCTGGCGGCCGCCTACCTCTCGGTGATCGCGGGCATGCTGAATGGGACCTTTGTCCGGGGCGCGGCGCTCGTGTTCTTGAGCGCACCCCTCGCCTGGGGGCTCGTCAAGCAGGTGGCCGCAGCGAAGGCCTCTTCCGATCTGGTGCTGCTCGATGTCGCCGCCGCGCGCGTCCACTTGGTGTTTGGTCTGCTGCTGGTGGGAGGCGTGTTGCTGCCGGTCTGGTAGCCGGGTGGTTAGGTGGCGAGGGTCTCGACGAACGCCCGCAGGCGCCTCGGCGCCGGCGGCGGGGTAGAACAAAACGCCACCCAGGTTTCGGCGAACCGGCTGAGCCGTTCTGGCGTCACGGCCTCGGGCGGCATCCCCCCGACGTCCTCCCACGCCGGCCCACTCAGCCGGAGTCCCACCTGGTCCACGTAGTCCATGGCAGCCTCTGAGAGTGCGCGCAACGACGCGCCGTGTTCGAAGGTGCGGCCCGCGCTGTCCTCGTACACTGCCGTGAGCGTCTTCGTGAGCGCCGCGAGCCCCGCAACCGCGCGCAGGGCCACCCATTGGTCCTGGACGCTGGCCGAAGGGTCCCACAGCACCGGTGGCGCGACGCCGTTTCCGGTTTCAACCGAATTGGCGGCCTCGCCGGCGGCGATCACCCCGGTCCACCGCTGCAACACCGTGCCGCAGGTCATCGCCGCCCGGAGGACGGCGGCCGTCCCCCCGCCCCCGCGAAACGCGGCGTGGGTGACGCGCGTGGCGGCTTCGATCACCTTCTCCCGCAGATCGGGTGGCGCCAGCCGGGGCAGCTGAACCTCTTTGGCGAACAGCGTCTCCGCCATCAACGTAACGTGCTCGGGCGTGGCGTAACGGTCCTCGCGCCCCGCAACGGCGTGCTGCAGCTCCTGTCGCATCCTCGGGCCGCGCGAGTGCAGGATCTCGATCGCGATCCGTACAGGCGCGTACACGCACACGAGCCAGACGGCGGCCACGAAGAACACGTGCGCGCCGCCGAACACCGCGAGGCTCGCCAGCGCGCCGGCCGCGCACACCCACAGCCAGGCGCGGCCGAATGCGCGGCGAGCGGAGGCGCGGCCCAACTGCGACAGCGCGTAGCGGATGGTCATCGAGGATCCTTGCACATCGGCGGGTATATGGTAACATAACCGAGGGCGACTCGAGGAGGGCGGGCTGCCAAGCATCGCGGATACCCGGTTTCAGATGGTGCAGCTGGTGTTTCCCGGCGACATTAATCCGCGGGGCACCCTCTACGGCGGCCGGATGATGTACTGGATCGCGACGGCCGGCACCCTCACCGCCTCACGCTGTGCCCGAGGCCCGGTGGTGCTCGGGGCGATGGACGATCTCGACTTCATCCATCCCGTCTACCTCGGCGAGATCGTCACGGTGTCTTCCCAGGTCGAATACATCGGCCGCACGTCGCTTGAACTCGGAGTGGAGGTGTACTCTGAGCATCCGCGCAGCGGCGTACGCCGCAGGACGACCTCATCGCATCTGGCGTTTATCGGGCTCGA
>DASSXJ010000265.1 GCA_035703895.1 bacterium
GCGCGATCGAGAGCCTTGCCGCTGACGGTTTCGTGCACCAGTCCCTTCCTTTCGGCTTCACGTGGAGTGAGGGGATCGCCCATGAGGATGTGCATGAGCGCGGCTGGCGTTCCGATGGTGCGTGGCAGCCTTTGCGTGCCGCCAGCGCCGGGAACGAGTCCAAGGTGCGGCTCCAGGAATCCGATCAGGTAGTCTCCATCCTCAGCGATACGAAGATCGCAGGAGAGCGCGAACTCGAATCCACCGGCCAGGGCTGTGCCGGAAATGGCGGCGATTACAGGTTTTGGCATGCTCTCGCACAGCGCGATCGCCTTGTCTAGGAACCCCCCATTGTAGGTCGCGTTCTCGGGCCACTCGCGACCGGACGCGCGCAGGGACTCTGCGAGGCGGATAAGCGCAGCGATGGAATAATGGCGAATAAAATAACCGGGTGCGCCGCCAGTCACGACGACAACACGAACGTTGGCATCGCCCGCGAATCTGTCCAGCGCCGCGGTGAGCGCGTCGCCCATCTCCTCGTCGAAATAAATGCGCCTCGTGCTGCCCAGTGTAATGATCGCAATTCCATCGGCTACTCTTGTCGTCAGAACATTGGCGTTCATCAGCCCCCCCCTTTGGATAAATGTAATTTCTAAACGGACATTTTCTACCAAAAAAACTACTTGCAGCTCCTCGCTTTTGCAACCATCTCAGAAAGCATTCGCTCGCCCGACTAGGCCTCAAACGCTCGTTGTGTATCCTCCAGCAGCTCTACCATTTTCGATTCCATATTTATCTCCTCAGAGCGGACCGCCCGCACCGAAACCGTGCTCTTATCTACACAAGCATGTTCGTGAACAGACTATTTCGCGGTTTTGTACCGTCTGCGCCACCTATAGCACCTGTTCACCTAGCTCGACCATCTTCTGATCCAGCGAATCCCCAATTTTCCGCGCAGCGTCTGACCCAAAGGACCCCATCAGCGATTCGGGGCTATCAAACATGACGGAGGTCGAACCATCCTTCTCATTCTCTAGAACGGCAATTTTGAGAGGCGCATACAGGCAGGCCTTGGGGGTGGCATCGAAGGCGTCCTTGGAAATCAGTGGATTGCCGATAGCGTATTGAACGCTGCGATTCTTTCTTCCGAAGTGGCTCAGGATGACGTCATGTTCGACCTTCATAATCAAGAGCATCCCGCTCGAACCCAGGCGCGCCTCGATCCGACGCCTCAGCTCACCGCTGTCAATGCGCTGGGCCGCGAGAGCCTCCTGGGTGTCGCGACCAAGCAGCGAACCGTTAAACTCCGGTACAATGAGCGGAACCCTATCCTCGATCGCCGCGACGACTTCGTTAAACGGGCGGCTGGTACTGATCTCTCTCCGAATAAGATTGAACGTCGTCCCTGTCCACATCTCCATCTCCTCCCTCTTCCTCCGATTTAACGGTGTCGACATTAGCAGTGACGATTGGGTCGTGCGATTCAAACGTCCACGAGCGGCAAGCCGGGCAGCACCTTGTCCAGCGTGATAGGGAAATCTCGCACACGAACCCCCGTCGCGTTGAACACCGCATTTCCGACGGCGGCCCCGGCGCCGCAGATTCCCAGCTCACCAAGCCCTTTCACGCCAAGCACATTGGCCTTGTCATCGAATCCGTCGAGGATCACCGCATCTATCACTGGAATGTCCGCGTGGACCGGTACCAGGTACCCGGCCAGATCGCAGTTGACGAATGCGCCGGAGCGCAGGTCGACCACGGCCTCTTCGAGCAGCGCCATCCCGATTCCAAACGTCATGCCGCCAATGAGCTGAGAACGCGCCGTTTTGGCGTTCAGAACGCGACCGGGCGAAAAGACACCGAGCATCTGTCGAAGCCGGATCTCTCCCGTATCGGCGTCCACACCGACCTCGGCAAAATGAGCGCCATACGTATGGATCGAGTGGCTACCGAAGTTCGGGTCGGCCCACATCGGGGTGCTTTCCCCATCCGCCTCGAGGCCATCGGGGTGATTGCGCGCAACCAGGTCGGAGACGGACTCGGATGCGTCCCCCACGGCTATCCGCCCATCCGAGAATGCGGCGTCCTTGCTGTCCAGAGCATGCAGAGGGGACCGCACGTCGGTGCGTGCCGCAGCCTGCAACTTCTCACGCAGCGCGTCACAGGCACGATAGACGGCGATGCTCGAGCTGCTCGCGCCCCACGAGCCGCCCGATCCCATGCTGGCCGGGAGGTCAGAGCGACCGAGCTCGACGCGCACTCGATCGAGCGGCAGCCCGAGCCTGTCAGCTGCGACCTGAGTGAGAATCGTGTAGGTCCCGGTTCCGATATCCGTCATATCCGACAGCACGACGCCGGTGCCATCCGGCTCCACTCGGACCCGTGCTTTCGCAGGCACCTGCGGATGGGCGCGAATGGCAGCCGCAACACCGAAGCCAACGAGCCATCGGCCGTCGCGTACGCTTGCAGGTCGTGCCTGTCGGCGCTGCCAGTTGAATCGCCTCGCTCCTTCGCGCAGGCATTCAACCACACGTCGCTCCGAGTACGGCACACCTTGCTCCGGGTCGACTGTGGGCTCGTTCCGGATGCGCAGCTCGATGGGATCCATCCCGAGTGTGTGAGCGAGCTCGTCCACCGCTGACTCAAGCGCCAAGAGACCAGGCGCTTCGCCGGGCGCGCGCACATCCTCTCCTCGCAGCATATCCAGGGGAATCAAACGGTGTCGGGTCAGTCGATTGGGTGCGGCGTAAAGGCTGCGCGTTGCAACGGCACTCGTTTCGACGAATTCCTCTTGCGGGTTGGTATGCATGGTTGCTTCGTGAGCGATGGCAACGAATCGGCCATCCCGCCCCGCGCCCAGGCGGACCCGCTGAGTCGACGTTGGGCGCACGCCCACATCATGGAAGATCTGCCGCCGCGTCAATGCGACCTTCACCGGCTGCTTCAGCTGGCGCGCGGCGAGCGCAGCCAAGATAGTCTCGGAATGGATACTCAGCTTGGATCCGAAACCGCCCCCCACGTAGGGGCTCACGACCTGGATTCTCTGCGGATCGATCTTCAGCGTGCCGGCCAGCGAGGCGCGGGCAGCATCGACGATCTGGGTGCCGACATGCACCAGGAGGTCGTCCCCGCGTGGCACGGCCAGGCACGCATTCGGCTCCATGGGCTGGGAGAACCAATATGGCGTGTGGTAGTCCTGGTCGACCTTGACCGCAGCGCTTTCGAACGCCGGCTCGAAATCGCCCACCACGCTGTCGGTTGGCACGATTGGCAGCCACGAAATCAAGTGTTTGGGTGCGTACGCCCGCTCGTTACCTGCAGCGAGGTCAAAATGTCCCGCCTCGACCGCGTACACAATGTGCACAAGGCTTGCCGCTGCTTGTGCCTGTTCGAGCGTGATGGCGACGACAAGTGCGACAGCCTCGCCGTAATGGGAGATATCTGGACTGCTGAGGGTTGGACGAGCGCGCCAGTACGACCACGGGATCGAGTCGTCACGGGCGCCTTGAGGCGGTGCATTCTGATGGGTGACGACGGCGCGGACTCCCGGCGATCGCTCTGCGTGAGATATATCGATTTCCCGGATGCGGCCGCGACCAATTGTGGCCGTGACGATGACGCCGTAGAGCGGCTGGCCCGCCTCCCAGTGCTCGTAAGCGTAGGCGGCCTGGCCGGTGACCTTCAAAGGGCCGTCGACGCGGTTGAGGGGCTGCCCGATCACTGTCATGGTGGTCTCCTCACCCTGCCTGAGCCGCTTGCGCCAGGGTACGACAGAGTGTCCGCTTGGCCAGGTCGATCTTGAAGTCGTTCTGACCTCGGCCCACGGCGTCTACCATGGCGACCTCCGCTGCCTCACGAAAAGTAGCCATCGTGGCCGGACGGCCTGTCAGAGCGGCCTCCGCCTCGACCGAACGCCACGGTTTGGGTGCGACGCCGCCAAACGCGACGCGGGCCGCGGTGATCCTCCCCTCGTTGGCTGCGATGATGGCCGCCACAGACACCAACGCGAATTCGTACGATGCCCGATCGCGCACCTTGCGGTAGATCTGCCGGCCCGGCGGTGGAGGAGGCAGGGTTACGCCCGTGATCATCTCGCCCGGGCCGAGGACCGTCTCGGTGTGCGGCGTGTCGCCGGGGAGACGATAGAAGTCTCCGATGGCGACGCGACGGGTGGTCTGGTCCGCGCCGAGCAACTCGATCTGCGCCTCGAGCGCCGTCAGCGCCACGGCCATGTCCGAGGGGTGGGTAGCGATGCAGGCGTCGCTCGCCCCCAGGATGGCGTGAATCCGGTTGAAACCGCCGATGGCCGCGCAGCCAGACCCCGGATCCCGTTTGTTGCAGTCTGCCGCCGTGTCGTAGAAGTAGGGGCAGCGGGTGCGCTGCACCAGGTTCCCGCCGATGGACGCCTTGTTCCGCAACTGGCCGGAGGCGCCGGCGAGCAGCGCCTGGGAAAGGACCGCGTAGCGGGTTCGTACTCGCCGATCGGCGGTGACGTCGGAGTTGGCCGCCTGCGCTCCGATCCGCAGGCCGCCGCCCGGCAACTCGGCGATCGCTTTAAAGGGCAACCGGCTGATGTCGACCAGGTGCGTTGGCTGCTCGATCTCGAGCTTCATCAGGTCGAGCAGATTGGTGCCCCCGCTGATGTACTTCGCGCCGGGCATGGATGCGGCGGCGACCGCCGCCTGCGCGTCCGGCGCGCGCTCGTAGGTGAAGGCCCTCATCGGCGCGTCCCTCCTGCCACATCCCGGATGGCAGCCACGATGTTCGGATACGCCGCGCACCGGCAGATGTTGCCGCTCATCCGCTCGCGGATCTCTGCGTCCGTCAATGTGATCTCTGGGGTCGCCACATCGGTGGTGACGTGGCTGGGCCACCCGGCCTTCACCTCGGCCAGCATGCCCACGGCTGAACAGATCTGGCCGGGGGTGCAGTACCCGCATTGGAAGCCGTCGCGCTCGACGAAGGCGGCTTGCAAAGGGTGCAGGGCGGCTGGCGAGCCGAGCCCCTCGATCGTCACGACCTCGTCCCCCTCATGCATGACAGCCAGGGTCAGGCAGGAGTTGATGCGCCGGCCATTGATCAGGACAGTGCAGGCGCCGCACTGGCCGTGGTCGCACCCCTTCTTCGTCCCTGTCAGATGCAGGTGTTCGCGAAGGGCATCAAGCAGTGTGACACGGGCGTCAAGCATGAGCCGATGCTTGACGCCGTTCACGACAAAGCACACCGAATAATCCGTCGTCGTGGACGGGCCCCACGCCTCTTCGGCAGGCACCACACGTTTGCTCGTCATTTGAAGCTCCTCTTTCGGAGTCTTGATACAAAGGATCCCGGGCGCTCCAGCAGAGTCGGGCCAGGGCAGCGGCCCATGACAATCGCCGCATCAGTGTGCCAGCCGCCACATGCCTCCACCCGAATCCGAACCTGGCCGGCTCCCCGGCTCGGGGATTGGCCCTTCCACCACACGCAGCGTGCCCGGTGCGGGGACTTCCGCTACTCTATAGGTGGCTTTCATTTGCGCCCCACCCACCGCTATTTCATCCTCGCGGAACGACAAGCGCGCCATCGCCGTCTCGAAGCCTTTCATTTTGGCCGCTTCGATGGTCTGATTCTGAGCGGTCAACTGAGTTGCGTTGGTGGACATGAACGTCTTCATTTCTCGGCGAGGACGTCCGGAACCGGTACCCCTAGGGCTTTCAGGAGCCCGGCGAGCTTTCGATCAAGCTCCCTGCCAACCTCGGTGATCTCACGGACGCCGAAACTGGAAAAGACCGTGCTGGGTTGGTCGACGACGAAGTATGTACGATCGTCGGGCCCCGTGCAGATGGCCGTCCGCAAAGGCGCATAGAGCATCACGGCCGGATCGTGGCGATACATGCGCTCCGCGATCGTGTGATTGCCCATCAAGTATTGCACGCATCGTCCGCCGTCGCCCGCGAGAGCCATCAGGGGTGTCACGTCCGAGCTCCAGTAGATCAGAAACCCGTGTGGTGCGGCCGCCTCGGTCACGGCCAGCACTTCGTCCCAACCGGCGCGCTTCAGAACGAGCCCGGCGAATCTTTCGCGATCGAACTGTGGCACGGCGTCCTCGTAACGTTGGCGGAAGGCCTCGAATGGATCGGTGACCTCGATGACCAACCGATTGACCTGATGAGGGATGACTCTCATGACGCCGGCGGCTGTCTTGAGCTCAGTAGGCCGCGAACGGAGAGTCGGAAGCTAGAAACGCTGTCGCCTGCCGCGTAAAGGACTCGTGAAATTGGAAGAGAGAGCCATGCCCGGAGTCGGGATACGTCAAAAGGACGGCGTTAGGCTGGTTTTCGCTCAACCAGTAGGAGTTTCGGACAGGAATCATTTCGTCATGGATACCGTTCACGACAAGGGTTGGCTGACGGATGTTCTTTAGGTTGGCGAAGCGCTCGCCCGTGAATTGCTCCCACTCACGAAACGCCGCCATTTGAGCGGCGGCGACCTCCGGTCTCGAGGCCGGCTCAAGATCCTCCTTCCGTTGCGCAAGCCTTTCGATAAATGCCTCACCCGCTGCCTGGCTCGACTCGGTCAGCGCAAAGAAGATCTTCGGCAGAACCGCGTATCCTCGAAGATTCGGATCACCGATGTACTTGGCCAGCCTGGGTTTCTCGAGGTGCATGACATCTTCTCCGCCTCGCGGAGCGGTGCCAACGAGGATCATCCTCCGAAAGATCGAGGGGCGATCCTGCACCATTTGCTGCGCGACCATCCCGCCAAGCGAGAATCCGAGGACGTCGCAGGTATCCACTTCCAGGCCGTCCAGGAAAGCCAAGGCATGCGTCGCCATGCCGGCTACAGTTCCGGGCACCTTACCAGTGGACCGTCCTACCCCTGCGCTTTCGAACAGAATGACTTCTCGTCCCGATGCCAGCGGGTCAGTGACGGCGGGATCCCAATTGTCTAGCGTCCCCTGGAAGTGCTGAAGAAACAGCAGTGGATGTCCGGAGCCCTTCCCAAAACGGCGGTAGGCATATCTCTCGTTTTTCACTTGGAGGAACTGCGTTGGGGCGGTGATGTTGCTGATAGTCTTCGTGGTTGACATAATGTTGACCCCCCTTTCTGACAGATGTCCGAGCTCATTCCTGACATTTGCGATCAACCCAGTCCGCGCTCTTCTCGCTGAAGGCGTAGTTGACGGCGCATCGTTGCTCGAGGATGCCACACTCGGCGACTACATTCATCGTCCGTTCGGGCCAGCGGGCAGCGTCCGAACGGGCCGACTGGCTGAGCCTCCTCAAGGTGCCTAATAACAGCACGTGCCCGTGATCTTCGGGCCTCATCCTCGCGAGGTTATTTCCGAGGCCGAACCGTGTTTGTCATCACGTTGTACACGTCTGCCGCTTGCTCAAGCAAGAACGCCTGGTTAATCGACCGTCTCCCGGTGGGCGAACTGAAGCGCACCTCGTGGGATGAATCGCGCTCAAGTCGGATAGAAAGAGGCTTGGGGAAGAGATGCGGGGGCGGCCGGAAGTACCCAACGTCGAAGGCGAGACGATGGTGCCATGAGCCTCTTCCGCCAGGACGCCTCGCCCGCCGATGCTACCTCGACGGTTTCAAATTGGTCGAAGGGTCGGACAGTCGTACGAGTGGCGTTAAACCGATGGCTATTCGCGCAGTGGGCTGCGTCCGGGCTACTATAATAGGCCGCGTTGGATCGCCGTAGCGGCGGCGTGCGCGCGATTGTCCACGCCCAGTTTGTTCATGGCGGATGACAGGTGGCTCTTCACCGTCCGTTCTCCGATGCCGAGCGAGGTCGCGATTTGCTTGTTTATCAACCCCTCGGCGATGAGCCGCAAGACCGCCTGTTCGCGCTCGCTAAGGAACGTGCGAGGCCGTGCGCCGCCGGTCGCGGTCGTGCTGCCCGAACCGGTGCTCGTGAGCGGTTCAAGGCCGGCCCGCGCAAAAGCTACCATCTCGTCCACCGACAGCGCGCGTCCCTCCGTCACCGCCGCGCGATATGCTATTTCTCCCAATTCATCACGTGCTTGGGCGTTGATCTTTTCTTTCTCGTCTCTAATGCGGGGTCCAAAGACAATCACGTCACCCGTCGTCTCACTCCACACCTCAGCCGCGGCCAGCAGGCGGGCGGAGCGGTCGAGGTCCCCCTGGTGGCCGCAGACCAAGGCGGCTGTCACCACGGCAACCCAAAGCGCGCGCACATGCTCTTCCTCCAGAGCCACCGTTAGCGCGGTCGCCGCCAGGGCAGCGGCACGGACGTTGTCTCCTTGCTTGAGTTTGACGCGGGCGAGGTCGCTTGTGACGGCCGCTGTCAGACGCCTGTTTCCATCTGTGCGGGCGAGTTCGAGGCTCTCGGTGAGGGCGGCCTCGGCTCCCTCGAGATCGTCGAGGAGCATCCGCCCCCATGCCAACTTGAACAGCCCGTGGGCCTGCCACCGCGGATCCTCGACACCTCGGGACAGCAGGACAAGCATCCGCTCCCCCAACACCTGGGCTGCCCGTGGGTCGCTTTCGAGAATCGCGCATAGGCAGAGCCGGCAGATAGCGCTGGTTACCGCGTCTGGTTCCCCGATGATCTCAGCGAGCTCGAACGCTTGCAGGATAAACCGCATTGCCGCCGATTGGTCGCCTAGCGATGCCGCCAGTGTGGCGGCCCCCACGAGCGCCCTCGAGCGAAACCGCGAAGGGCCGTCCGGGCTCAGCCCAAGCGCCTCCTCCAACCGCCGGCGCCCCTCCCGCAGATAGCCGAGTACCCACCAGTAGCAGGCGAGCGCTCCGCCCAGGCGCATAGCTGTTTCGCCATCTCCACGGTGCGTGGCCCACCGCAGCGCCCCCAGGAAGTTTTCATGTTCCCGCTCCACCCGGTGCAGCCACGCCCGTTCCTGCGGACCCCACAACTCCGGTTCAGCGCGCTCGGCCAGGGCGAGGTAGTACACGGCGTGCCGGTGCCGGATATCGTCAAACTCGCCGCTCGCTTTTAGGCGCTCCAGCGCGTACTCGCGGATCGTCTCCAGCATCCGGTACCGCCGCTCTCCGCCGCTTTGGCTCTGCACCAAGCTCTTGTCCACGAGCGACCCCAGTGCGCGCCAGAAGGGAGAGCCCGGGTCCGGGTTCTGAACAATCTCCTCCGCGGCGTCGAGTGTCCACCCTCTGTCGAACACAGCTAACCGCCGAAATAGGACTTGCTCGTTGTTATCTAATAAAGCATGGCTCCATTCGATCGCGTCCCGGAGGGTATGATGCCGGGCCGGCACGTCGCGGGTTTCTTCCCTCGAAAGCAGAGCCTGCCCCTGCAATCGTGTCAGCATCGCTGTAGGCGATAGAACGTTGCTGTGGGCGGCCGTGATCTGGATGGCCAGGGGCATGCCATCGAGCCGGTGGACCAGCTCGGCAACGGCCGAGGCATCCGTCGGCGAGAGCGTAAACTCCGGCTGAACTAACCTCGCCCGCTCCAGAAAGAGCGCCGCTGACGCGGCTTGGGCGACCCCCTGGGGCGTCGGCCGTGCGAGATCGGGCAACGCGAGACCCGCCAAGACCATCCGATGCTCCAGGCGAAGTCTCAACGGCTCGCGGCTCGTAACGAGCACCTTTATCTGCGGGCAGGCGGCCATCAACTCGGCGACCTGGGTTGCCGCGGGCAGGACGTGCTCGAAGTTGTCCAGGACCAGCAAAACGCGGCGGACCCTCAAGTATGCGGTGACTCGCTCGAGCGGGGTTCGGGTCCCGATCTCTTCGAGGTGGAGCGCCTTTGCAATCGCGGCATCGAGGTGAGTGGGATCCCTGAGCGGGACGAGATCGACGAACCAGACGCCGTCGGGAAAGGCCGTCTCTGCGGTGCGGGCCGCGGCGAGGGCCAACCGAGTTTTGCCGACGCCGCCCGGCCCCGCGACCGTAAGTAGCCGCACGGTCCCGCCGAGCAGGTGCCGCCGGAGGATCTCCAGCTCACGATCACGACCGATCAAGGGTGCAGGATCCGACAGAAGCGTAAAAGGTAACGTCCCTCGGGCTCTCGGCGGCGTCCTCCGGTGGCGCTCGCGCCAGCGGCGCCATCTGGCCTTGATGGCTCGTTGGGCGCCCACGGACCTCTCCTTAGCGGTCATCCGGGAGGCTCTGGCGTAGCCACCCAGCCGTCCGAGAAGCTGTGCGGAGGAGGTGACCCTGCGCTTTGAGGCCGCCATTTACTCACCTCTTCGTGGCGCGGTGTTGGACGCCCTTCGGTCAGGTTTGCCCCTTGCTGTCCTTCGTGGCGCCACGTATAACGGAATCTGATTTAAAAGAAACGTGTCGGTTTATCAGGATATGGCGTATGGCGTCGATCATGTCCTCGGGTGAAATGGGATAAAAGACATTTGCGGCTTTCGTTATCCCGCTACGTCTTATGTGCTGCCCACGGCAAATCCTCCGGAGGCTCGAGCTATGAAAAGCGCTCCCAACTTGTGAACTAGATCAGACTTGCCCGGGAGGCGCAGGTACACGTGCTCGGATCAGACCCAACGGGAATAGAGAATCTGCCCAAAAGGACTTCCTTACGGGCACCTGTCCGCCGTTCACAAAGCCCGTAAAATAGCGGGTTCCAGTGTCCCAGAATCGAGCACCCTTTGGGCAAGCAGCCTGCCGATGGTCGCCCGTCCCACCCCGAGCGTCCGAGCCGCCTCCGAACGGGTTACCTCACCGGAGCGCACCTTGGCTTCGAGCGCCTGCCACCGCTCGTTGAAGTTCTGGCTCTGGGTCTGGCTGGGTCGTCCGAGGTGCTTGCCCCGCCTCCGCATCGTTTCACGTAGGTCCTGCGGCTGAGCGAACGTACGAGCATTCCCCAAATTGTCCCATTTGAGTAGTGGTATGCCGGGATTTCCGTTTTGGTGCCTGCACTCCTTCTATCAGAGGTGCCCAGCCCAGTTTTTCGCCCGGACTCTGGCCCTGCGGTCCACGCGAAGGCCTGCTCGTGTCATTCTGAGACCCCATATGTTCGGCACGGCCGCGTTGGCAGCCGATTTCTCTGACACCGCCCTCGACTCCCACCGGTCAGCGCGGTCTCCCGCCTTCTCAATCCGGTAGGCAGACCAGCGCTTCGACGCCATGAGCGAAGGCACCATTCGGCCAGGGAATCTCCAACGCCGTCCAACTCCGCCCCGCGTCCGGCGTAAGGAAGACCCCATGGTTGTTCGCCGCATACATGACACCCGGCGCACCTGGCGTGGCGAAGCGGCTGGCAATCGTGCCCCGACCCTCCGGCAGCCCCTCCATCGCCGTCTGAAAGGACCCCCGCGCCGTCTTCCGGTAGACGTACGCCTCCGCCCGACGCGGGCTGTAGGCCACAAAGGGTCCGGACGCTGCAGACACAAGAACGCCCTCCGGGTCCGCGGGATCCACGGCAATGCCCACCAGGTAGCCGTGCCGCAGTCCCTCCACCTGGCTCGCCCAGCTTTCGCCCGCATCGCTGGTCTCGAAATAGCCATCTCCGGCCGCCGCGTACACCCGGCCCGGTGCCATTCTGTGCGTGGCCGCGGTGTGCGTGTCGAATGGTCCCTCGCGAACCCGGTCCAGCCAGGTCCGGCCACCGTCCAGCGTCCGGACGAGCGCACCGGCTTCGATCGCGACGAACACTCGCCCGACGGTAGCGGGGTCGGGTTCGATCCAGCGTACGTGGTGAGTCTCCGGGCGGGGCGGGAAACTCCACGAGCGCGATGAGGGAAGCGCCAGCAGCCCTGACAGCTCGTGCCAGGTCTCCCCCCCATTCTCCGAGCGGAAGACCGCGCTCGGCTCGGTGCCCGCGTAGACGATGCCGCGCTCTGACGGGCTGACGGCAACGGCGGTGATCTCGTCGTGGGCGATGCCCGCGCCAACCGGATTCCACGTTCGACCGGCGTCATCACTGCGCCACAAGCCATGACCCCAGGTCCCGCAGTACATCCGACCTGGTTTTTCGAAATCCACGGCCAGGCACTCTGAGGATTCGCCTTTCAGATGCTCCTCGACCGACCATGTGGAACCGTGACGCGCAATCAGCAGCGCCGGCTCCGTCGCGATGACGAGCGTGCTCATGATTGTGTCCCTCCATTCCAGTATTGCGGGTGCTGCCTCGATAAAATTCCCCGCGTCCGAACTCGTCTACCTGGGGGACGGACGCCTTAAGAGGTCAAGCGACTGAGAGGGAAACGCTTCAGTTGTGCCAGAACACGTGGCCATCTGCCCGTCCGCGTTCACTCCTAGAAGTCAGGCACGGCTGCCATCGCGGGAGGCACGGTATCGGATGGCCGGCATTGTATTGGTCACCGGCGCGAATCGCGGGGTTTCAAAGGGGTGCGTGACGCGGCTTCGACTCGGTTGCGAAGCCCACGCATCAGCATGGTGATGTCGGGGAGGTGGCTTCGGAATGTTTGAGGGGACAGGGCAGATCCCAAAAGTTCGTGCTGCGCCTGAGTGGGGAACGAGTATCGTTGCAGGCGCTGGTGCCGGTGTGGTGACGGCGCTGGCAAGCGTCGGTGCGGAGATCGTCCTGCTCGCCCAAGCGCCGCCCCAGGGGTAGGAAGCTGCGCCGAGACCACGGCGTTCTTCTGTCCGCCCCTTCCCGTGGGTGGCGTTGCGGGTTACGCTGGACCGGGGCGAGAGTAGGAGGATCCTGATGAGCGTGCGGCGTCTCCAGGAGATCCCGGGCTTCAATATCGATCGGGTCGCCGCGGCGGCCGGCGACGACCCTGACTTCCTTCGCATGGAGAACCTCGACACAGATATCCCGCCCCCCGCAGCCGCGATGGCGGCGACCCGGGCAGGCCTCGAGATGGCGAACTGCGCGGGCGAGTAGCACTTATCTGTTCGTCGGTACTATCATGGCGGCCCATGTGTCACCAAAACCTGGTAGTCACGGGCACCGCGCTGGTGCTGTTCAGCCGTGTGTTCAACCTCACGGTCACGGAGCGCGAGTTCGGGTTCGCGTAACCGACCCGCGGGTCGTCATCTCGCGATGGCCGGCGGCGTCATCAGATCGAGGCGATACCCCTTGACCAGGACGCCCGGAGCTGGACTGAAGTCGAGGGGAGGCATGCGCACGAAGCCCATCCGCGTGTACATGCGCACGGCGGTCACCATGAAGTCCATCGTGTGCAGGCCGAGTGCCTGCGCGCCGGCGCGGCGCGCCCGGTGCATGCACTCCTCCATGAGCGCAAGCCCGACACCCTGGCCACGCGCGTCCGGACGTACGGCGAGCAGCCGCACTTCGGGGCACTCTCCGCCGGGGGCGGAGCGACCGTACGCATTCGCGTCGGACGGAAAGAGAAGGACGCTGCCCACGATGGCGCCCTGCCGCTCCGCCACGATCCGCTCCGCCGGTCCATCGTCGTCGAGCGTCTCGAGCAGCCTGCGCCGGTAGGCGATCCAAAACGGTTCGGGCACGACCGCGGCGTATTCTTCATACGCTGCCAGGGTGACGTCTCGAATCGCGTCGCGATCACGCGCGCCCGCGTTTCGGATGTGGATCGTCATGTCTCGAACGACCTGGTGACCCTCCATCGCGGGCTCCTCTAATATTTCGCTTTACAATTACTTCGTTTTTGCTGGGGATCGCCAGCTATGGCAATAATGTGATGAATGCCCAGAAGTCCCCGCCATTACAAGGTGGTTCCTCGAACCCCCTTGCCTGTTCTTAGTGACCCAGCAGCTGCCAGAGCGAGAGCACGTGGACCGTGATCACAAGCGGGGCGAACGCAACGATCCCGAGGATCGTTGGCTTGAATGCGGCCACGACGGGTGTGCTCGGCGAAACCAAGTAGCTGCTCGGCCCGGCGCCCTTCACCGTCGCCGAGATCCCAACCGCCAGAACGAAGTCGAGCAGACCAATGATGTTCCAGGCAACAGCGACCGCGAGTGCGGCGGCCGACCCTAATGACAGCCACCATGCAACTGGCAGCGCGGTGGCGCCAACGAACAGGTCGAGGCTGCCGCCCACGACGTTGAACCACGGTTTCCGAACCTCGCGGCTCAGCCAGACCAGCAAGAAGACCCCGCCAACCAGACGGGCGACCTGGAGCCCGATCAGCCACGACTTAGGGGTCGCGTCGAGGAGTTGAGGCAGGTGTGCCAAACGCGTGAGTAGGAACAGGCCGATGGCGGGCGTAAGCAGTACACCGAGTGGAATCGCCGGGTGTGCGTCGTAGAAGCGGGTACGTGCCAGCACCGAAACCACCAGTAGCCAGAGTGCGAACGGAACGATCACAACCTGCCAGGTCCCGATCCACTGTTGGGGCGGAAGGCTCGCGGTGCGCGTTACGGCCAGCCACGTCCCGAGCGCGATGGTGACCACAAGCAACGGAAACAGCGCCGGGAGGGCCACGGCCAGGAGCTTCCAAGGCCGCCTAAGGCGCGCCGTCACTCCCCCTTGAAGAAAGAGCGTTCCACCTGGAGTTGCTGTTGCTTCGGCAGACATCGTTGTTCCTCCCCTGAAGGTGCACTCACTGAACTCACTCCTGAAGACCGCGTTCAACCGTGCAACGGACTATCCGGTTAATCGCACGCGCATGATTGATCCCTCTCACATCTCGGCTACGTGGCTCCCGGGCTGTGTTCTACCGCTGCGAACAAGGGCGACGAGGGGCAGGCAGAGGGCAAACAGCACCCCGAGCAGCGCGAAGTCGTAGGCATATGCCACCATGGTCGCCTGCTGATAGATGAGGCCCTGAAGCACCGCGACCGCCCGTTGATGCGCCGTGAACGGATCGTTTCCGTGGGCGAGGAACCCGTTTTGGTAGGTCTGCCACCATTGGCGGAAGATGGGATTGTAGATGTTCGCGTACCGAACCAGCTCCGCGCTCGCCGTGGTCGTTTTGTAATCCAGTACGGTAATGACCACCGCCGTACCGATGCTCGCCCCGAGCTGGCGAATGAGGCTGTTGAGGCCGGCCGCGCTTTGGACCAGCGGCCGGGGGATCGTCGAAAGCGCAGCGGTGGTGAGCGAGACGAACATGAACGCGAAGCCCACGCCCTGGATCACGTTGGCCGTCAGGAGCTGCAAAGGCCCGACAGCGAGCGTGTAGTGCGCCATCAACCACCCCGCGAAGCCGGTCAAGATGAGTCCGCCCGACAGCATCACGCGCGCGCCGACCCGATTGTAGAACGCACCGGCAACGGGTACGACCACCAACATGCTGAGCGCCCGGGGCATCAGGGCCAGACCGGCCTCTGTCGCCGAGTAGTTCAGCACGAGCTGCAGGAACAGCGGCAGCAGAATGAAACCCCCGAAGAACCCTGCCCAAACGATGCCGCCGATAAGAGTCGCGGAGGCGAATGACACATTCTTGAGGATGCGCAGGTCGGCCGCGGGCATCGGCGTATGGAGCTCCCACAGGACGAAGGCCACGAGCGCCAGCACGGTGACGGCCGTTGTCACGGTGATAAAGGGGCTCTGGAACCACGCAGCGCGTTCCCCCTGCTCCAGGACGGTGACGAGCGCCGCGAGCCCGATGGCCAGCAGGCCGATGCCGATGATATCGACGTGTTGGCCGCTGCGGCGGCGCATGTAAGGCGGGTCCTGAACGAACCGGCTGATGAGGAACAGCGCGAGGGGCCCGATGGGCAGGTTGATAAAGAAGATCCACGGCCAGGCGTAGCTGTCCGTGAGCCAGCCGCCGAGGACCGGCCCGAGGGCGGGGCCGAGCAGGACGATCAGTCCGAACATGCCCATCGCTTGGCCCTGTTCTTCCGGTGGAAATGTTTCGCTAATGATCGCCTGTGCGACCGGCAGCAGCGCCCCGCCCCCCAGTCCCTGAATCACGCGGAAGAAGATGAGCTGCCCAAACGTGGTCGAGAGGCCGCAGAACCCTGACGCCACGGTGAAGAGGGCCACGGAGTACAGATACAAGGTCCTGCGGCCCAGCACGGAGCTCAGCCAGGCGGTCAGGGGCATCATGATGACAACCGAGATGAGGTAGGCGGCACTCACCCAGGTCACCTCTTGCGCGTTCACGCCGTACGTGCCCTCGATATGCACGAGGGCCACGTTGACAATGCTGGTGTCGATGGTGCTCATCAGCGCGCCAACGAGCACAGAGAGCGAGACCGTCCATTTGCCGGCAGCAGGTCTCCGGGGGACGGCGGCGGCGGGAGCGAGAACGGTAGCCACGATCAGCGCACCGGGTGACGTGTGTCGATCGCCACCTCGGCCGAGAGGCCGATGGCGGGCTGGGTTTCGCCGCGGCCGAAGTCGAAGTAGATCCGCACGGGGACGAGCTGGACGACCTTAATGAAGTTCCCCGTGGCGTTGTCCGGCGGCAGGAGCGCCACCGCCGAGCCGGTGGCCTTGCCGATGCTTCCCACGTGCCCGTGGAACACGTGGCCGTGGAACTCGTCGATGTGGATGGCCACCGGGTCGCCGACGCGGACGCCGCCGAGATGGGATTCCTTAGTGTTTGCATCTACCCAGAGGTGGCCCTGGATGGTAATAGCCATCAATGGCTGGTTGGGCTGGACCACTTGGCCGGGTTGCACCGTCTTGTTCGTCACCCAGCCGTCGACCGGGGCGGAGATGACCGTCCGACTGAGATTGACTCGGGCGACCCGCACCGCTTGCTCTGCGGCCGCGACCTGAGCATGAGCGGCGGCGAGCTCATGAGCCCGCTGACTGGTCACCGCCGCCTGCGCCTGGGCCTGCTGGACCTGCCCTTGGGCATTCGCCACCTGCCCCTGGTTGACGGCCACCGCCTGGCGAGACACCTCGACCTGCTGGCGTGCCGCGATCGCGGACGCGAGCTGCGACCGCGCCTGGTGCACGGCGTCCTCGGCCGCCTGCGCCTGCGCGGTCGCGGTGGCGAGATTGGCCGTATCGATGTCCACCTGTTGCGTCGCGATGGCCCCGGCGGTCAGGAGGGCTTTGTCGCGGTCGTAGGTGCGCTGTGTGGTCGTGAGCTGGGCCCGCGTGGCGCGGAGGTTGGCCTCCGCGGTGGCGACTTGTTTCTGTGCCTGCGTGATCCCCGCC
This sequence comes from bacterium, assembly GCA_035703895.1. Taxonomy (NCBI): domain Bacteria; species bacterium. Next base: position 16,928 of record DASSXJ010000265.1, read on the forward strand.
GCGGTCGTCTGGTCGTTCATCACCAGTTGCGCCCGCGCTTGCGCGACCGTCGGCTGCTGCGCCCGGAGCGTGCCCTGTGCCACGTTGAGCCCTGCGGCGAACGCCTGCTGCTGGGCGGTGAGGGCTGCGGCGGCCGCCTGCTCGTTCGCGAAGGCGGTGGTGCGCTGGGCCTCGGCCTGTGCGAGTGCCAGACGAGAATCGGTCGGATCGATGTCGACAAGCTCGGTGCCGGCGCGCACGTATTGGTGCTCCTCCACGAGCACCCTGAGCACATTCCCGCTCACGCGCGGGCTGATGGCGGCGAGATCGCCGTTGGTCTGCGCGTTGTTGGTCTTGACGAAGCCACTATTCGCGCGCCAGTAGAGGACGCCGCCGGCACCGATGAGGAGGACGGCCAGGACACCGACGAGCCCGCGCAACCGCCCCTTGGTGAGCCACCGCCGCCGACCGTGGGGAGTGCCGTTTCGGGCCGCCTGAGGGACTTCGCTCCCTGGGGGGATCCACAAACGCACGTCCGACACGACGCTCGTCCCGGTCGGAGCCTCAGCGCGCCTGGCAGCGGTGCCGACGGGGGCGTCGTATGACCGCTGTCCATTTGCAGATGCGTTGCGCATTTCCGTCCTCCTCCATACAGATAATTGCGACTGTTATCAGGGTTGCGTTTTTTATCCCCCGAGCTTTCCGCACCGACGTCGCTACCTAACCGGATTTCCATTCCGGGCATTCCCGATTGGAACGCAAGCACATCTCGTCGCCTTGCCGGTGGCTTTGTAGGTGCCAGCGTAAGCCCCAAACGCCACCACCCGCTCGCCCTCCGCAACGTAGCTCTCGGGCTTGGCGGAGTACCCGTCCCAATCGCGCGCGAGTGGCACTAGAAGATGGTCCACCACCTGCTGCGGCGTACGCCACGTGCCAGTGTAGTACGGAACCCGCTCGGCCTCCGTCCAGGCGATGTCTGACGCGAGGAGCGCCATGAGACTGGGCACGTCGCCGCGGCCGAGCGCATCGTAGATTCGCTTTAGGACATCAAAATAGGGGAATTCATCGCGGACCTCCATTGAGGTGGCCGAGACCGAGTGCCTCGACAACCCGCTTCTGTACTGCCGCGCTTTGCTCGTTCACCGCATCTGCCCCAAACGGCGCCCCGACGACCGTCCGCTCGGGGCGGGTTCCCTTCGGCATGTCGATCAGGCGGATAATCGCTGTGGCAACATCATGCGGGTCGGGTGCGTTCGGTCCCTCGAAGCGGCTCCTGAGGTATTGGAACATGGCGCCAGGGATCTCGCCGACCGGTCCGTATTCGGCTGCGCGCCCGGCATCGGCGGGCCGCTGGGCGCTCGAATACAGGGGCGTCGGGTAGGGGCCGGGTTCAACCAGCACGACCTCGATGCCAAGCGGAGCGAGCTCATAGCGATAACTCTCGGTTAACGCTTCAACCGCGAACTTCGAGGCGCCGTAGATGCCGAAGAACGGAAAGGTGACGCGGCCAAGGATCGAACTGATGTTGATGACCAACCCGTCCTGCTGACGGCGCAATGCTGGAAGTGCGGCGCGGGTCACGCGGTGGACGCCGATTACGTTGACGTCGAACAGCGCGGCCGCCTGCGCGGCGGTGAAACTCTCGCTCACCCCCCCCGAAGCGATGGCGGCGTTGTTGATCAGCACATCGATCCGGCCGCTCGCGCGGAGGACGGCGGCGGTGGCCCGGTCGACCGAGACGTCGCTGGTCACGTCGAGCTCTACCGGCGTGATCCTCAGGTCTTCCGCGGTCGCGAGTTGGCGCAGTGCCTCCGCGTGCGCCCTGTTCTTACCCTCGATGTTGCGCATTGAGGCGAAGACTGTGTGGCCAGCGTGCGCCAGGCTCTCGACGGTGTCGCGGCCGAAGCCGGTGGACGCGCCGGTGATCAGGATAACCTTGCTGCTCATGACGGTTCCTCCTTGTTCGAGCTTCCAGAGTTTAGGGCACGAAGCCGCTC
>DASSXJ010000266.1 GCA_035703895.1 bacterium
GTCCTCGATGTTCCACGTCCCATCGGCGCCTCGGGAGATCACCAGGCGCGGCCGGAGGAGATCGGCGCGCGAGATGAGGTTGATGAAGTCCGGCCGGAAGGTCAGGATCGCCTGCCAGTTGAACGACAGGCGGATCTCGTCAGCGGAGAATGCCACGCCGAGGGGAAATCCGCCGTGCTCCGCGATCCGAAGGTCGTGGAGGGTGACACCGTGCACGAGGTCTCCGGTGACGCGGCCGAGTTGGACCTCACGGCCCAGGCTCTGTCGGAGTTGGATGACGACGGTCCGCCGGATCTCCTGGGCCAGGGTTCCATTCGAGACGTACCGCTGCCAGGTCGCGCCGGCAAACACGGCCACGGCCAGAAGGACACACGCGGTCCACGCCGCCACCCCGGTCCATCGGTACCTGCGCCGGGAGGCGCCTGGCCGTGGAGTGGTCAGCGCGCGCCTCTCGTGATCACGATGGGAGTTTGAAACCTGCCGACCAGCACCCACGGGGTCGTCCACCGTGTCGAGACATGAGGCGGCCCGGCCGTCGTGGCGAGCGGCGGCCGTTGGGCCCCGCTGATCAAGTCGACCACGACATCCGTGTTCTTCTCGCCCCCTTCAAAAGCGCTGATCGCGTCGGCAAGGTTCCGGATGGCGGCGGGGCCCTGCCCGGTTGAGGTCAGCCCCCCCGGCGCTATGGGCGGCGCGGACGATCCGCCGCGCACCACCAACTGCGCGGACCCCTCGGGGAAATCCGCAGGCACGGCGACGTCGATATCGCGGATCATGGGCGCCTCCCGGAACGGGCGCACGGTGACGCGGACCCGAGCCGTCCCGCCCGGCTGCAGAGTTCCCCGCGGGAATTCGGCTTCGGTGATCGTTCCGGTCTGACGGGCCTTGGTGACCTTGACGTCGATGGTGATGTCGGTGGGGCTCACGTCGACAAAGTCATTGTCAAAGAGCAGGTGGAGTGCCTGCGGGACCTCGGCGAGAGCGCGGACCGAGATGTCGCTCCCGCTGTAAAAGTTGTTGGCGCGCTCCACCTGCCGGGGCAGTGCCCGCCCCCGCAACACCATCCGGACCTCGGCCGTCCCCTCTCCCGACCGGTTCAAGGCCCGCTCGACCGCACCGCGCGTTCCGAGCGCCACCAAGATGGGCGCCAGGTCCTTGTTGCCCACCACTTGGAACCCGAAGCGCCGGCTCGCGCCCGCGTCGGCATCGCTCACCGTTACCCGGACGCCGAACATGCGGGGAAAGACGCCGATCGTCCCTCCGACGGCGGCCGGACGATCTTCCGAGATGATTCCCACCGGCGCGCCGGCGGCGCCGATCTTCAGGTTGTGGTTGACGGCGCGGACGGTCTGCAAAATCGTCGCGTTGGTGAGGAGGAACTCGGTCGCGCCGAGCTCGGTAAACGGATGTCCAAACGCCAGCACCCGGTTTCCGTCACGATAGGTCAGCGTCCCGATCGCAAATGCGGCGATGTCGCCCTGCATCAAGGACACACCAATCGCGCTTCCGGGCTCGAGTGGGATCGTCGATGGAAGGTCGGCGGTCCCCGGCCCCGCCAGCGGCAGCAGCCCCATGGGTTGGAGCGCGTGCGTCATTTCTTCGGTCACCTGCGCGCCGAGCCCCGAGACGAACAACGGGGTCGCGGCCGGCACCGCCACGGCCATGTCGGGAGCCGCAGGGCGCGGATCCGGCGTTGGTTGGATCCGGACGCGCCGGATCGTGCGGCCGCCGAGGGAGAACGGCGCCACCGCGTAGACGCCGGGCCGGGCGCCCCGGGCTCGGGTGGAGAAGGTCTTCATCATGTCCTCGATGGGGGTGAACAACCCCACCGTGGGGTCGGCGAACTGAAATGAGTAGCTGAACGCCCCCGCCAGTTTCCCGCCGAGATAGATCGGGCTGCCGCTCATGCCCGAGGCGAGGCCGCCGGCGTCCCGAATCACGGGGCCGGAGGCTCTGAAGAGCACCAAGTCCCCGGCCGGTCCTGCGTTCCGGAGAACGCCCAGGATCGTGACCGCGAACTCCGAGATCCTGGTCCCCAGGATGACCGTCTTCCCGATTCCGGTCATGCCCGGGGTGATCTGGTCTGCGGGAATCAACGAAGGGGACGCGGCGAGCGGGACCGCGCTTACGAACCCGCCCACGACCAGCACCGCGCACCAGCGCGCCACGCGTACGGCTGTGCTCATCTCGACCTCCGAATGCCACGCTGCGCGTGGCGTGGTCCGTGCACTACGCCGGATTACTTCACCACCATCGGAATCTGAAACCTGCCCAGGACGACCACGTCGGTTGGGACGAAGGTCCCGGCGAGGATCTCAAAGCCTGGGTTCGCATTGCCGCCGACCGCCTCGAGCACGGGAGCCGGCAGCAGGTCGACGAGCACATCCGTGTTCTTCCCAAACTCCTGAAACTGTTCAACCGCCTCATCGAGCGATTTGGCGGTCCCCTGCGGCATTCCCTGCTGGGCCACCAGGAGTTGGAACTTCTGATCGGTCGGCATGCCCGTGGGATCGTTCAGCCCGCCCGCCGACCCGACGAGGAGGAACGCCGGACCCGGCGGAAAATCGCGGGGCACCGTGAACTGGACCGTGCGGGTGATCGGCTCCTTGCCGCCGTACGGGAACAACCCGATCTCCACCCGGACCCGCTGGCCGGGGGTGATGGTCCTGGTCGGCGTGGTGGCGCTGACGAGCAGCGCGGTGTTGGATTGGTTCTGCACGACGACGTCCACCGTCATATCAATCGGGTCGAGGGTCTTGAAGAAATTGCCGAAGAGGAGTTGCGTGGCGCCGGGCACGTCCAGGACGGATGCGGTCGCAATGTCGGCGACGTCATAGGCGAGGTCCTCCCGCACGATTTCATGCGCGACCCCTCGCGCTCTGAGCGCGATGCGGACACGCGCGGACCCGCCGGAGACGCGATCGAGGGACCGCTGCACCGCGCTCAACGCCACCACTGGGACGAGCGCCTCGGCGAGGTCGCCGCGGCGGACGACCTGGACGTCGGTTTCGCGGACGGCTCCTTCGCCATCCCGGACGCGCACCCTGACCCCGAACAGACGCGGGAACCGCCCCACCTCCCCCGCCATGCCGGTGCCGCGGTCCTGGATGGCCGTTCCGACGATCGGGCCGATGCTCCCCTCCTTGAACGGGAAGTCGACGGAGCGGACGACCGTATCGATCCACGCGGCCGTGAGCGGCATCGCCGCCGTTCCGGCGTTGAGTAGCGGGTGTCCAAACGCGAGGATCTGATTTCCTCGACGGTACGTCACCGTGCCGATGGCGCCCACCTCAACGTCGCCCCGCGCTAGTTCGATGCCGAGGGAACTCCCGGGGACCACGGGCGGCGCCGCAAATTGGCGGGTTCCCCCGTACCCCTGCATCGGGGCGACGTTATAGCGTGCGAGAAACCGCGAGAGGAGCGGGAGCGCCCGCGAAGAGACGCCCGCGGCGAACACCGGCACGGCGGTCGGTGCGACCGCGATCGAGTGCGGAAGCGGGTGCGCGTTGTACGCGGCCGCCTCCGCGGTGGAGTTCATCAGGACAACGCGGGAGATGGGCCCGACTGCGGTCGCGATCGGGCTCGCCGCCTCGTATGTCCGGGGACCGCGGACGCCCGCGTCACGGGAAGGCGGCGAGGCCAGGATCTTCAACATGTCTTCGATCGGCGTGGCCAGGCTGAGGTCGGCGTCCACACCGGCGAAGTGATACCCATAGCTCAGCGCTCCGATGACGCGATCGCCGACGTACAGCGGGCTCCCGCTCATTCCTGAGGCGGTGCCGCCCGCCTCGCGGATCAACGGGCCGGTCGCTCTGAACAGGATCAGGTTGCTTGACGGGCCACCCTTGAGGATGCCCATGATCTGGATGGCGAACCGGTCGATCGTGGTGCCCCGGATGACGGTCAGGCCGTACCCAGTCATCCCGGGCTTGATCTGCGCAAGCGGCAGGATCTGCGGGGCATCGGTAGGGGCGGCGCGACCGGTGGACGGTATCCCCCCCAGGGCCATTACCAGGACCGCCAACACCCCCCATGTTCTCCGCACTGTGTGTGCCTCCCCGGTCCGGTCAATAAAAAGGACGAGGGGGACGAGTCCCCCTCGGAATCGCGGAGCGCCGTTCCCTCACTGGGGTTGGATCACGGCCACAACATCCCCGATGTTGACGCGATCTCCTGGCCGCACCATAACCTGCACGACCCGGCCGTCCACAGACGCGACCGCCGCGGGCACCGATGCGCCGGAGGTCGTGCCCCGCAGAAATACGAGCGGATCGCCTTGTTTGACGGGCTGACCGACCTTGGCGAGCTGCAGGGGCAATACCTCGCCCGAAATGACCACACGGACGAGAACGCTGGCGGACTCCGCCAAGGTCGGAGCCGGCATCACAAGCGCGAACCCGATGACCACGAGCGCAACCGCAACCGCGACCCTTATCGGGGCCATGGCACATCACTCTCCATAGGACATACAATTATAGCCCGGGGCCGGAATGGGTGTCAAACCCCCGAACGCCTCCTCGGACGCCCGCCCCGGGTGTGCACGGGCTTCCTATCTATCCTACCCTTGTTCTCTACGGACCATTCCTTCGGCCGGTTCTTGACCAGCCCGAAGTAATGGAGCAGTCCGCCCGCGATGCGCGCGGCGGCGTGTCCGTCTCCATAGGGGTTCCTGGCCCGGCTCATCCGTGCGTAGGCCCGGGGGTCCGTGAGGAGCCGGACCGCCTCCTTTACGATCCGGGTCCGATCCGTCCCAACGAGGCGCGCCGTGCCGGCCGCGACACCTTCGGGTCGTTCGGTGGTCTCCCGGAGCACCAGGACCGGCCGGCCCAGGGCGGGCGCCTCTTCTTGGATCCCGCCGGAGTCGGTCAGGATGACCGAGGCCGCCTTCATGCACGCCACGTTCGCCGCGTAATCGAGCGGCCCAAAGAGATGCGCCTGTGGATGCGGACCAAGAATTTCCTGGGCGGGCCGGCTCACGATGGGATTGGGATGCACCGGGTAGACGAGGTCGAGATCGGGAAATTGCGCGAGGAGATCGCGGACGGCGTGGAAGATCTGCCGTTGGGGGTCGCCCCAGTTTTCCCGCCGGTGCGATGTGAGCAACAGCACCCGGCGCCCTCGCCGCCCGAGGATCGCCCGGAGGCCCGGATCCGCGGGGACAGGATCGCGCCCGGCCACGTCCAAGAGCGCGTCGATGACGGTGTTGCCGGTCACGATGATACGGTCCGGCGGAACGCCCTCCTTCTTCAAATTGTCGCGGGCGGCGGGGGTCGGCGCGAAGTGGAGATCCGCCAGCACCGTCGTCATGTGACGAAACATCTCTTCGGGATACGGCTGGTACTTGTCCTCGGTCCTGAGCCCCGCCTCGACGTGGCCCACGGGGATCCGGCGGTAGAACGCCGCCAGAGATCCCACGAAGGACGGCGCGGCATCGCCCTGCACGAGCACGAGGTCGGGTGCGGTCTCCGGCAGGATCGCCGAGAGGCCTTCGAGGGTCCGCACCGTGATCTCGGCGAGCGTTTGTTGCTCGGTCATGATGCCCAGATCGTAGTCTGGGGTGATCGTGAACAGCGCGAGCACCTGATCGAGCATCTCCCGATGCTGCGCCGTGACCGCGACGATCGGCGCAAACGCGTCCGGATGGGCGCGGAGGGCGTGGACCACGGGCGCCATTTTGACGGCATCAGGCCGTGTCCCGAAGACGAGCATGATCTTCCGGGGACGAGCGCCGGTCACTTGGGTACTTCGTGGCGTCCGGAGGCGACGGGTGGCGGGGCGGGCGTCAGCAACCCGGTGCGGCGGGCCCCGAACACGAGGGCCATCGACAACAGGCCCAGGACGGCGACCAGCAAGACGCGGTGCACGCCGTGAAACCCGCTGACCAGCAGCGCTCCGACGCCGAGCACGCCCGTGACGAGATACAGCACGATGGCCACCTGCCGCTGGGTCAGCCCGCGCTTGAGCAGCCGGTGATGGAGGTGCTCCGTGTCCGGCTGAAAGATGGGGCGGCGCGTGCGCCAGCGGCGGGTGATGGCGAGCGCGGTATCGAGCACCGGCACGCCGAGCGCGACGAGCGGGACCAGGAGCGAGAGGGCGGTGTAGCTTTTGTAGGTGCCGAGGACCGAGAGGCTGCCGAGCAGGTAGCCGAGCAGCATCGACCCGGTATCGCCCAGGAAGATGCGCGCGGGACTAAAGTTGTACGGCAGGAATCCCAGCGTGCCGCCGATGAGGGCCACCGCGAGCATCGCGGTGGCGAGATCGCCCCGCTGGTACGAGGCGATGAAGACGGTCCCCCCGGCGATCGCCGCGATGCCCGCCGCCAGGCCGTCGATGCCGTCGATCAGGTTCATCACATTGCACAGCGCCACCAGCCAGATCACCGTCAAGGCCATCCCGAACGGGCCCAGGAACACCATCCCCCCCAACGGGTTTGTCAACACGTCCATCCCGACGCCGAAGGACAGCGGGACGACCGCGGCCACCAGCTGGCCGAACAACTTCTCGGTCGGCGCGACGCCACGGATATCGTCGATGATGCCGAGGATCGTGATCACGGTCGCGCCGAGCAGGACGCCGATCACGGGCCGGTCGAACGCGGGGGTAAACGGAATCGTCACCAGGATCTGGTGCGCGTCTTCCGTGACCTTGATCGCCCGCTCCAGCGGCAGGCCGGCGAGGACGGCGACCACGAACGCCAGATAAATCGCGATCCCTCCGAGGCGCGGGACCGGCGTGCGGTGGATATGCCGGCCTCCCGGCTGGGCCAGCACGCCCAAGCGCGTCGCCAGCCACACGATGAAGGGCGTCAGCAGGTACGCGACCGCCAGGCCGATCGCGCCGGCCACGAGGAACGGAGAGATCGTCATGGGGATCTCGGCCGGACGGGGATCAGTCCCCTTCGGCCACGGATTGCATCACCCGCGACTGCGCGAATAGATCGCTCACCGATTGGTCGGCGTGGATCCGCCGGATCGCCTCCCCCAACAACGCCGCCACCGAGATGACCGTCGTCTTGGATGTCCGCTTGTCCGGGGGCACCGGAATGCTGTCCGTAACCACCAACTGGCGGATCGGGGATCTGAGCACGCGCGTCGTCGCGGGCGGCGAAAGGATCGCGTGCGTACTGCAGGCGTACACCTCCCGCACGCCCCGGCGCACGAGCGCTTCCGCGCCCATCACCAGCGTGCCGCCGGTGTCGATGATGTCATCGATCAGGATCGCGGTCCGCCGGTACACCTTGCCGATCACGTGGACGACCTCGGCGACCTGGTTGGGGCGGTCGCGGCGTTTGTCGACGATCGCCAGCGGAGCCTGCAGGTACTCCGCGAACTCCCGCGCCCGCTTGACGCCCCCGATGTCCGGGGACACCACGACGATGTTCTCGAGCGCGAGCCCGCGGAAGTAATCCCCCAGGATCATCCGGCAGGGAAGGTGGTCCAAGGGGATGTCAAAGAACCCCCACATCTGTCCCGCGTGCAGGTCGAGGGTGAGCACCCGGTTGGCTCCCGCGGTCGTCAGCAGATTCGCGACCAGTTTGGCGGAGATGGGTTCCCGGGGTTTGATCTTTCGATCTTGGCGGGCGTAGCCGAAGTACGGGATCACGGCGGTGATGCGGGCGGCGCTCGCGCGCCTGACCGCGTCGATGATCACGAGGAGCTCCATCAGGTTTTCGCTGGCGGGGGGACACGTCGGCTGCACGACAAACACATCTTCGCCGCGGACGCTCTCCTCGATCCGAACGCCGATCTCACCGTCGGCGTACCGGAAGACGTTGATGGCGCCGAGCGGCAGATCGAGTGAGGCGGCGATGCCCCCGGCGAGATCCGGGTTGCTCGTGCCGCTGAAGATCCGGATCCCCGCACCCGCCATCTTCGCCTCCTCTTTTACTGCGGTCGCTTGCCGTCGAGCACGCGGATGACGCGCGCCGGGACCCCGACGGCGACGCTGTGGGGCGGTACGTCCTTCGTCACCACCGCCCCGGCGCCGGTGATCGCCCCCCGGCCGATCCGGACCGGTGCGACCAGCATCGAGTCGCTCCCAATGTACGCGCCGTTCCCGATCGTCGTCCGATGCTTCCGACGGTCGAGCCCGTAGTTGCACGTGATCGTCCCGGCGCCGATGTTGACGTCCGCCCCGATCCAGGCATCCCCCAGGTAGCTCTTGTGATGGACTTTCGTCCGATCACCGACGCGCACCTGTTTCATCTCGGCGTAGTTGCCGACTTCGACGTCCCGGCCGACCACCGTGCCCGGCCGGAGATGCGCGTAGGGCCCCACCACCGAGCCGCTGCCGATCCGCGCGCCCTCAAGCGAAGAATCCCAGACGCGGGCCCCCCGGCCGATCACCGCGTCGTGGAGGCGGGCACCCGGACCGATCACGCAGCCCTCGCCCACCGCCGTGTTCCCGGTGATCAAGGTCATCGGATGCACGACCGTGTCCCGGCCGAGCCGGACCGTCGCATCGATGAACGTGGTCACCGGGTCGACCACCGTCACCCCCGACGCCATCACCCGGGACAGGATCCGGCCCCGCATGGCGCGCTCGGCCTGCGCCAATTCCTCGCGGCCGTTGATCCCGATCATCTCCTCCGGATCGTCCACGCCTACGGTGACGACATCCCCCGATGAGGCCGCCAGCAGGTTGACCGCATCGGTCAGGTAGTACTCCCGTTGCTGATTGTTGGGGCGGATCCGCTCGAGGGCCCCTTTGAGCTCGCGGACGCGAAAACAGTAGACCCCGACGTTCACCTCCCGGACGGCGCGCTCCTCGGGCGTCGCGTCGCGGTCCTCCACGATGCGTTGGAAGCGACGCCGGCCGTCGCGGATGATGCGGCCAAAGTGGTGGGACTCTTCCGCGGTGCCGGTCGCCAATGCCGCCACCGCGGTGGTGCGTATCGCGCCCAGGAGGGCCCGCAGGGTCCGAGGAGAGACGAAGGGCATGTCCGCGTAGATCACGTAGACCAGCGACCGCCCGCGCAGACGCGGCAACGCCTGGGCCACCGCATGACCCGTCCCTAGCGGCCGGTGCTGGATGACGTAGTGCACGGCGGATCCAACCGCTGCACGCACGGCCCCGCCCTCTCTGCCGACCACGAGCAGCGGGCGTCCCACGCCGGCCCGGCGAAGCGTCTCGAGCACGTAGGCGAGCATCGGACGGCCGCACAGCGGGTGCATCACCTTGGGGAGATCCGATTTCATCCGCGTGCCCCGGCCCGCCGCCAGGATCACCGCTTGTGGCTGCTCCACCGCGCTGCCTCCCGAAGATACCTTAAGGGGATTCGCGGCCCAAGAACCCAGCCCCTGCGGCAGCCACGCGCCGGCCGCGCTCGCAGCGTGGTCGCGCTCAGCGCACCCGGCCGGCCTGTTCCCGTTCCCGCTTGTGTTCCACCACCGTGCAGAATGCCGGCACGACACGAGGATCGAACTGCGTGCCCGCACAGCGATGCAATTCGGCCACCGCCTCTTCATGCGTGCGCGCCTTCTTGTAGGGCCGGTCGTCGGTAATCGCGCTGTAGGCGTCGCAGACCGCCAGGATGCGCGCGCCCAGCGGGATCTCCTCGCCTTTGAGCCCGTCCGGGTATCCGGTGCCGTTCCATCGCTCCTGGTGGTGGCGGACGAGCGCGGCCACCCCCCGCATCCGCTCGGTAGAGGCGAGGATCTCTTCGCCGATCTCGGGATGCTTGCGCATGATCGCCCATTCCGCGTCGGTCAGCTTACCGGGCTTCCGCAAGATGGCGTCGGGGACGCCGATCTTGCCGATGTCGTGGAGCAGGGCGCCCCACCGCACGTCCTGAATCTCTTCTTCACCGCAGCCGAGCTCATGGGCGACGGTCTCCGCCCACGCTGAGATGCGCTCGCTGTGACCGGAGGTATAACTGTCCCGCACGTCCATCGTCCGCGCCAGGCTCACGACCATCTGCATGTACGACTTCTCGAGGTTTTGGAACAACCTGGCCCGCCGAATCGCCGTCCCCCCGATCTCGGCGATCCCTTCGAGAAGTCGGGCCTCGGCCTCGGCAAAGGGACTGGCGTCCGGGCGGCGCTTCCGGCCCAGCCAGAACACCCCAATCGTCTCCTGTTCGGACCGGACGGGGACGATCACCGCCGGACCAAAGCCGCGGAACCCGGTCATCCAGACGGGCAGCGGCTCGCCGCCAAAGTTTGCCGTCTGGTACATCGCCCCGGTCTGCGCCACGCGGCCGAACGGGCTGCCCGAGACGGGGAAGGACACCTCCCGCATTTCGGGCGCCATTCCAACGGCAAAGACGCAGTCGAACTCCGGACGTTCCTTGGCCAGCAGGGCGAGCGTGCCGCTGTCGGCCTGGACAAGTTCCATCGCATGTCCGACCAGGATCGGGTAGATCTCCTCGAGGTTTCGCGCCGCGCGGAGCCTGCGGCTCAGGTCGAAGAGCACTTCCAGATCCGCGGCCCGCTGTGTCTGAGCGTCGAGCGCCCGGGCGTTGCGTAGCGCGAACGACGCCTCTTGCGCAAACGTCTGCAGCACGTCCTGCTCGGGGGCCGACCAGGTTCGCGGGGCATCGTAGTAGCAACTGAGGAGCCCGAGGACGGTGTCCTCGTAGACGAGCGGCCAGCAGCCGAGGGCGCGGTAGCCCTCCGCCTGGGTCAGCCGGGGGACCAGCACAGCCGGAGCCAGCGCCTGCACGTCCGGATAGAGGATTGGCGCGGACCCGTCGATGCCGCGGCCGGAGATCTCGAGGAGGTCCGGCTTCGCCCCATCCATCATATGGCCGCCCGCCAGGAGCTTCGCGTGGTGCAGCACCCGGTCGACGTACGTGGGAGACAGACCCTGAGACCAGAAACAGGTGAGCGCCCCGTCCGGTTGGTGGAGGTACACCGCCACCCGGTCCGCCCCTCCGAGGGTCAGCGCGCCCTCCCCCACGACCCTCGCGACGTCGGCGACCGATGCGGGATGGTGGAGACGCTGGCCCGCGGCTCGGGCCCGGTCGAGCAACTGCAGACGCTCCCGAGTTTCGTCGAGGAGATGCAGCCGGTCGGCCGCCTCCGCCAGCGCCTCGGCCGCCGTCGCGACCAAGGCACACTCCTCTGGCGTCCACGCCTTTGGCTCGGGAGACGCCACCACCAGGCCGCCGGTGTGCCCGCCCTTCGACGTGAACGACGTGAGCACCGTGGCGCGGAGGCCGCGCAGAAGAAATTGCTCGCGCATCCTGGCGGGGGCGTCCTGCGGGGCGGCCCTCCAATCGGTCACCGCGAACGGGGCCGGCCGCTCGCGATCCTGATGGCCGGGGTGCGGTGCCCGAACGATCGCCAACCCGAGGTCCGCCGCAAGCCCGCGGGCAACGCCCACCTCTCCCAGCCATGCCCCGCCCACGCCCACCCCGAGCGAACCGATCACGTGATCGAGCACGCCTTCCAAGAGACCGGGGAGGTCAGTCGCGCGGAGCCCCACCGCGAGGATGGCGTTGGCGCTCCTGCTGCGATCTCCCGCCAGAGCAGGCGCCGCATCCTCGAGCGTCACGACGTAGGTCCCCGGCGACCGCGATCCACCGGCGACCGGTGCCACCCAGACCCGCATCACGAGCGCGGCGCCGTCCTTTCGCCGGGAGCGCACCACCGCCCCACTCCACGGACGGTTCTCGCGGAGCGCCTGCGCGAGCGACCGCGCTCCGAGAGGATCGTCGTCGATGACGAGTGGAAGCGGCCGCGTCAAGACCTCTTCCGGACTCCAGCCCAGCAGGGTCGCTGCGGCAGGATTCCACATCGTGACATTCCCGACGGCGTCAATGGCCAGGATCGCCTGCGGTGAGACACCGAGAATCGCGCGCAGCGCCCCCGCCGATTCCGGGCCCCCGAATGAGGGTGAGGAGCGCCCCGCGATCCCCCGAGGACCCCGCATGTATGTGACGGCGGCCATACCCAGCAGGGTGCCGCAGATCAGCACCAGCACGACGGACCAGTCGGACATGGGATGCGGAGGCTTGGAGGAGAACACGCCCGACCGATCCAGCCCCACGAGCATGGCGATGCCCAGCAGGAGGCCGAAAGCGCAGGTGGCCCACCGAGGCGTGAGTCTCATGCCGGGATGCGCGCTTCCATGGCTGGATTCTCGCCCGGAGGAGCGTGGGAGCCCCATCCGTATACGTAATGCCCATCGGGGCGATTGTTAGACAGCGACGGAGGACATCAGCGCGGGGTTCCGTTTCGGTGTTCGGTCCTCCTTCCGTCCATCTACTTGCGGGCCTGGGCCTCGGCAAAGGACATCAGCGCCTCATGGGCCCGCTTAATTTCGCGATCGAACGGCACAAGGTTCACGCGGCGGCGCCTGCGAACGAGACTACTCCCGAGCGGTAGGAAACACTTCTCGCGCTTTTGGTGGCTGGGGGACCAGGATTCGAACCTGGACTCTCAGATCCAAAGTCTGATGGCCTACCATTAGCCGATCCCCCAGCGGATCACCGCCATCGTACCGCACAGGGCGGGGACCGACAAGGCGCGAGGCCTAGCGGGGCCGGTTAGGCGAGCGCGACCGCCTCGATCTCGACGGCGGCATCCCGCGGCAGTTTGACTACTTGGACGGTCGAGCGGGCCGGCGGGTTCTCCTTGAAGTACTCTCCGTAGATCTCGTTCATGGCGCCAAAGTCGTTGAGATCGCGCAGAAACACCGTCGTCTTGACCACCTGATCCATCGAGGATCCGGCGGCTTCGAGCACCGCTTTGAGATTATCGAGGACCCTTCGGGTCTGGACCCTGACGTCGCCGGGGACGGGCTGGCCGGTGCGGGGATCGAGCGGAATCTGTCCCGCCGCAAACACGAGACCGTTGGCCGCGATCGCCTGGGAGTAGGGGCCGATCGCCGGTGGAGCCTGCTCCGTCTTGATCACGCGCTTAGTCATGCTCTCTTCACCCCCCATGACTCGCCGCCCAAGGCGGCATGTTCCGTGTGGACGGGAGCGCTACCGGTCGTGCGCCGCCACCTGGAGGACCGGGAGCGCCGATCGAAGCCGCTGGGCCACGAACCCTGCCAGCATCGCTTTCACCACGTCAAACGGCAAGAATGGGACCACACCCACCTGAATGGCCCGGGCCGGCGTGGGCACGGTCCCCGTCGCCACAAGACCCGCGGCGCCGAACACGTAGATGCAGACAAGCCCGGCGGCCAATCGGAGCCACACCGCTCGACCCGACCGAGCGGCCGGCGCCCTCCAGGCATCGTCCCCCCACCCCGCCAGATACGCGGCAATCGGAAACGCCCACAGGTATCCGGCCGTCGGCCCTACGAGGACCTGCGCTCCGCTGTGGAACCGGGCGAACACGGGCGCCCCGGCAGCCCCGAGCAGGAGATAGACCACCTGGCTCAAGAACCCGCGCCGCGAACCCAGCACCGCGCCGGATGCGAGCACGGCGAAAACCTGGAGCGTGAACGGCACACTCGAAAAAAACGGTACCGCCACGCTCACCTGCGCGCACACCGCCGTGAGCGCCGCGAAGAGCGCGATGAGGGTCAGGTCCCGCGTGGACATCGCATCGCCTCCTTCGACACGAGCACACGGCGCACCTTAGGATCTGGCGCCAGAGGTCGCGCCGCGGCCGACGTGACCTGCGCGATCAGATCTTCACCTGCACGCCGAGGGCGCGATCGAGTTGGGCCACCGCGACGAAGTAGTTCAACCCGGCCTGGATGACCTGGTTGTCCGCGGTGGCCGAATTCTGGATCTGGGTGACGACCTCGAGTTGGGTCCCCACGCCCGCCTATCCGTATCGCCTCCGGCGTGTCTCGCCCGCTGCCCGCCGCCACCGGTGAGGTGGACGGCCGGCAGCGGGCGGCAGGCTACCTGTCCGCGTGCTCTTGGTCGGCATGGAACTGCCCGACAGACGGGCCGTCGCCGACAACCGTGCCCACGTCGGTCGGTGCGGCTTGGCCCACGATCAGCGTGGAGGAAGCACGCGCGTCCCAATTCCCTTCGTCGGCAAACGCCGCCGCTGT
>DASSXJ010000267.1 GCA_035703895.1 bacterium
CGGCTCGCCACCCGCTCGAAATGCAGGGGGAATTTCGCCCGCGGGCGAAACGCGATCCCAAGACGGGTGACCCGCGCAGTCGCGATAGCCGGAGCCGGAGACCGATCGGTCACCGGGACGGGTGAGAAAAACGGAGGCGCACAAAATGCGACGGAAACTCCTAAACGGCACCTCGCACTGTCTCATGCTCTTCATGGCCGTCCTGCTGGTACTGGGGGTCGGCACTCAGGCCCCGACGCCCCCTCCGGTCCTCGCCCAAGCATCCAAGTACAAGGAAGCGCCCATGCTCGCGGCGCTCGTGAAGGCCGGCAAGTTGCCGCCGGTGGCCCAGCGCCTGCCGGAAGACCCGCTCGTCGTCGACACCATCGAGGGCATCGGGCAGTACGGTGGCGTTTGGCGCCGAGGCTTCTTGGGTCCCAGCGACTTCAACAACGTCCACCGCATCGTGTACGATGCGCTCGTGCGCTACTCCCCGGACGGGACCAAGGTCGAGCCGAAGTACGCTTCCAGCGTGACGCCGTCCAAGGACTTCACGGCATGGACGGTGAGGCTGCGCAAGGGCGCCAAGTGGTCGGACGGCAGCCCGTTCACGGCAGACGACATCATGTTCTGGTATAACGACGTGCTCCTGAACAAGGACCTCACCCCGGCGCCGCCCGTGTGGATGAAGAACCACGATGGCTCACCTGTCGCGGTCCAGCGCGTAGACGACATCACGGTTCGCTGGACGTACAAGGAGCCGAGCACCACCTTCATGATGGAGCTCGCCAACAAGGACAGCGGCGACCGCCAGTACGCGTGCTTCCTGCCGGCTCACTACCTCAAGCAGTTCCACGCCAAGTACGCTGAGAAGGCAAAGCTGGATCAGATGGTCGCTGCGGCCAAGTTCAAGACGTGGGTGGAGCTCTTTGCGGCCAAGGCGCATCCACCCGAAAATCCGGATCGCCCGGTGATGGCGGCCTGGGTGGCGAAGACCCGCGTGAGCGAGCAGCTCTTCGTGCTGCGCCGCAACCCCTACTACGTTGGGGTGGACAAGGCGGGGAATCAACTGCCGTATATCGACACGGTCCAGTTCAAATTTTTTGCCGACCCCCAATCCCTCAACCTCGCCGCGATCGCCGGCCAGCTCGACGAGCAGGAGCGGCATATCATCCTCGGCAACTACCCGGTGCTGAAGGAGCACGAGAAGGACGGCAAGTATCGCGTCATCCTCTGGCAGGGCTTCGGCGGCGCCGACGCCGACGTCACGTTCAATGAGACGTACACGAAGGATCCCGACCTCGGCCGGTTGCTCCAGAACCGGGACTTTCGCATCGCCATGTCGTATGCGATCAACCGGAACCAGATCAAGGAGTCGGCGTTCCTCGGCCTGGGAGAGCCCCGCCAGCCGGTCGCCGCGCCGTGGTCGCCGTATTACCCTGGCAATGCCTACGCTCAGAAGTACACAGAGTACCGGCCGGACGAGGCCAACCGGATCCTCGATCGGATAGGATTGGACAAAAAGGACGGTGAGGGCTTCCGCCTCTTCCCGGGCAGTAACCGCCGCGTCACCGTCGAGCTTTCCGTCGTGCCCGTCTTCGGTCCCTGGCCGGATGTCGCACAGCTGATCGCCAAGGACTGGGAGCGGGTCGGGATCAAAGCCATTGTGCAGATCCGCGAGCGGTCGCTGCATTTCCAGATGCGGCAGTCGAACGACCTGCAGGCGGAGATCTGGAACCAGGACACCGCCGGATTCCCGTTTACGGGGACTCCGAAGTACGATCCCCGCACGATCCTCTACGGGACCATCACCATTGGGCCGCTGTGGAAGCAGTGGTACGATACCGGCGGGAAGGAAGGGGTGGAGCCGCCGGCGGCGGCCAAGCGCCTCGTCGAACTGATTGACCGCGCCAAGACGGCCGATCCCAAAGAACAGGCCAGGGACGCACAGGAGATCTTCAAGGTCTGGGTGGACAACATGTTCGAGATTGGGACGGTCGGTCTCACTCCGATGGACCAGGGGGTCGCCGTGGTCAACGTTCACATGCACAACGTCCCGACCAAGTTGGGCAAGGACTGGCCGCTGCGCACGCCGGGGAACGCGCGCACGGAGCAGTTCTACTACAAGTAGGCACACGATCGCCACGCGGCTGGGGCGGCCCGGTGGCGCCCCGGCCGCGTTGAGCGAGGGCGGTCCTCATGCTGCGCGTCCTGGTCCAGCGCCTGCTGCTCCTGCCCTTCCTGCTCGCGGTATTCTCGATCGCGGTCTTTGCGCTGGTCCAGGCGCCGCCCGGCGGTTTCCTCACGAGTTACGTCTCGATGCTCGCCTCGTCCGGCTCGTCGATCAGCGAAGAGCAGGTCGAGGCGCTTCGCCGGCAGTTCGGGCTCGATCAACCGTTCCATGTCCGGTACGTCCGCTGGGTCGAGAACCTCGTGCGGGGAGACCTCGGCCTGTCCTTGGAGTACCAGCGCCCCAACGCCGAGTTGATCCATCAGTATCTGCTGTTGACCGTGCTGCTCGCGCTTTTCTCGTTTGTGCTCACGTGGGCGATCGCGATTCCCGCCGGCATCTACTCGGCGACGCATCCGCGCTCGTGGGTCGATTATGCGCTGACCGTCATGAACTACGTCGGCGTGGCGATCCCCAACTTCATGCTGGCGCTCGTGTTGATGTGGATCGCGTTCTCGCGCTTTGGCATCAGCGTCACGGGGCTGTTCTCGCCCGAGTACGTGCAGGCTCCGTGGACGCTGGGTCGCGTGACCGACCTGCTCACGCACATCTGGCTGCCGACGATCGTGCTGGGGATCGCTGGGACGGCTCGCCTCACCCGCGTCATGCGCGCCAACCTGCTGGACGAGCTCCATAAGCCGTACGTCGTCACCGCGCGCGCCAAAGGATTGTCGGAGTGGCGGTTGGTCCTGAAGTACCCGGTCCGGGTGGCGATCAACCCGCTCGTCAGCACGATCGGCTGGTACCTGCCGCAGCTGTTCTCGGGGAGCCTGATCGTCGCCACGGTGATGAATTTGCCGAACATCGGGCCGCTGCTGCTGCGCGCCCTCATTCAGCAGGACACGTATCTCGCGGGCAGCGTGCTGATGATCTACTGCTTCTTCACGGTCGTCGGGACCCTGATCTCGGACCTCTTGCTGGCCTGGGTTGATCCGCGCATCCGCATGGAAGGGTGAGCGTGCCGGGGGACGCCGAGGTTCGGGAGAGCATCGTCGACCTCGCCGGGTCGTCCGCAGCGGTCCCGTCCGCGTCGGTGGCCGAAGAGCGCGTCTCGCTCGCGTCCAACCGGAAACTGGTGTGGTGGCGATTCAAGAAGCACCGGCTGGCGATGGTCAGCGCCGGCGTGCTGGTCCTTTTTTATCTTATCGTGCTGTTCCCGGACTTCTTCAGCACGCAGGACCCCGAGGCCACAGACGCCCGCTTAGCCTTCATCCCGGTGCAGCACTTGGCCCCGTTCGAGGGGCTGCGCGTCCGCCCCTCGGTCCCGGCCGTCGCGGGGCACCGAAATCCCGTCACGCTGCGGATGGAGTGGCAGACCGACGAGACGCGGCGGATTCCCGTCCACTTCCTCGTCCACGGCTACCATTATCGGGTGCTGGGTCTTTTTGACACGGACATTCACCTCCTGGGCACCGGGCCGTCCGCATCCCCGTCGACCGGGGCGGAGGGCGAGGGGCAGAGCCGGGCGTACCTGCTCGGCACCGACCGGCTGGGTCGTGACCAGTGGTCGCGCCTGATGCGCGGGACGCGTACCTCGATGACGGTGGGCCTGGCCGCCGTCGCGCTCAGTGTGATCCTGGGGGCGTTCCTGGGAGGCCTCTCCGGGTACGTCGGCGGGTGGCTCGACCTGGTCATCCAGCGGGTAATCGAGCTGCTCCAGTCCCTGCCCACGATCCCCGTCTGGCTCGCCATGGCCGCCGCGCTGCCGCGGGACTGGCCGCCCCAGAAGGTGTTTTTTGCGATTTCCCTCATCCTGGCGTTGGTCGGCTGGACGACGCTCGGGCGGGAAGTACGCGGCCGGTTCCTCTCTCTTCGAGAGGAAGACTTCGTCCTCTCCGCCGAGCTGGCCGGATGCAGCCGGCTCCGCGTCATCTGGCGGCATATGATGCCGGCGATGACGAGCCACATCATCGCGACCAGCACGCTTGCGATCCCGGTGCTGATCATCAGCGAGACGTCTCTGAGCTTCCTGGGCCTGGGTATCCGCCCACCGGCCATCAGCTGGGGGGTGCTGCTGCAGGAAGCGCAAAATATCCAGACCGTCGCGCAGGCGCCGTGGCTGCTCATCCCGGGCGTAGTCGTGATCATCGCTGTGCTCGCGTTCAACCTCGTCGGCGACGGGCTCCGCGACGCCGCCGATCCGTACGGCCATTAGCGTGGTGCGCCGAATGAGATGCCGCCCATGCCGGTGAGCGATCAGGCACGGCCGCTGCTCTCGGTGCGCGACCTCAAAGTTCACTTCTTCATGGACGAGGGCGTAGTCAAGGCCGTCGACGGGATCTCCTTCGACGTCGTGCCGGGCGAGGTGTTCGGCGTCGTGGGGGAGACCGGCTGTGGCAAGTCGGTGGCCATGCGGGCGATCCTTCGCATCGTCGAGCCACCCGGGCGCATCGTGTCCGGCGAGATCATACTGCGCCGGCCGCGCGCCGGAACCGGCGGCGGCCGCGACGACATCGTCCAGGACCTGGCCAGGCTCGATTCCGGCGGGATCGAGATGCGCAGCATCCGCGGCGGCGAGATCGCCCTGATCCCGCAGGAGCCGATGGCGGCGTTCAGCCCCGTGCACTCGGTCGGCAATCAGATTCTAGAGGCGATTGCGCTCCACCGGAACGTGAACGAGCGTGAGGCCAGGCGCCTCGCCGTTTCGCTATGCCGGGACGTCGGGATCCCGGCTCCCGAGCAGCGCCTGGGCAACTACGCTTGGCAGTTGAGCGGCGGCCTGCGTCAGCGGGCCCTCATCGCCATGGCGCTCTCGTGCAACCCGCGCCTCCTGATCGCGGACGAACCGACGACGGCGGTGGACGTCACTACGCAGGCCCAGGTGCTGCGCTTGCTGCGCCAGCTCCAGCAGGCACGCAACGCCGCCATCATCTTCATCACGCACGATCTCGGTGTGATCGCCCAGATGGCCGATCGCGTGATGGTGATGTACCTCGGCCGGGTGATGGAGCAAGGACCCGTCGACCGGATCTTCCACGCGGCGCAGCATCCCTACACGCAGGCGCTGCTGCGATCCATCCCGAGCATGCATTCGGCACCCCGAACCCACCTGCCGACCATCAGCGGCTCGATCCCGCATCCATTCAACCGCCCGCGCGGTTGTCCGTTTCATCCGCGCTGTCCGCACGTGATCCCCGGCAGGTGCGATCGGGAGTCTCCCGCCCTGCGGCCGGTGGCCGACGGGCATCAGGTCAGCTGTTTCCTCTACGAGCCGGCGGCGGAATAGGCATGATCGAGGCTTCGCCGGACCCCCGGCCGTTGCTCGAGGTCCGGCATCTCCGCAAGCTCTTCCCGATCCAAAAAGGGGTGACGCGACGGGTGGTGGGCCACGTCCGCGCGGTGGACGACGTCAGCTTCGCGATCCGGGAAGGGGAAACCCTCGGGCTCGTCGGCGAGAGCGGCTGCGGCAAGACGACCGCGGCTCGCTGCATCTTGCGGGCCCACATCCCCACGAGCGGCGAGATCCTGTTTCGAACGGCCGAGGGCGCCGTCGTCGACCTGGCCAAGCTGTCCCGGCGCGAGCTGGGCCCGCTTCGCCCGCAGATCCAGATGATCTTCCAGGATCCCTACGCCTCGCTCAACCCCCGCATGACTATCGCGGATATCGTGGGCGAGCCGCTGCTGGTCAACGGGATGAGGGACCGCCGGGCGCGCACGGAGCGCGTCGAGGAGCTGCTGCAGCTCGTCGGCCTGCGGCCGGAGTTCATGCCGCGCTTCCCCCACGCCTTCAGCGGCGGTCAGCGGCAACGCATCGGGATCGCCCGCGCGCTGGCGCTGCATCCGCGCCTCGTGGTCGCGGACGAGCCGGTCTCCGCGCTGGACGTTTCGGTGCAGGCGCAGATCTTGAACCTGATGCTGGATCTGCAGCGACAGCTCAGGCTCACGTATCTGTTCATCGGGCACAACCTCAGCGTCGTCAAGCACATCTGCGACCGGGTCGTCGTGATGTACGTCGGCAAGATCGCCGAGAGCGCGACGGCGCCGGAGCTATTCAGCGCGCCGAAGCATCCCTACACGGCAGCGCTCATGGCGGCGGTGCCCGTGCCCGACCCCCGCCGCAAGGTCGGGGACATAGAACTCCAGGGCGAAGTCGCAAACCCGGCCAACCCACCGTCCGGCTGCTATTTCCACCCTCGCTGCCCGCACGCCGTCGACCTGTGCCGGACCCAAGCCCCGGTGCTCGAGGAGATCTCCCCGGGGCATCTCGTCAGCTGTCATCGG
>DASSXJ010000268.1 GCA_035703895.1 bacterium
TCCTCCCGCCGACCCGTGTCGAGCACCCAGGGATGCCATGGCTCAACCCGTTGGGAATTTGATCTTCACCCTACACTCGCACCTTCCGTTTGTCTTGAACCACGGCCGATGGCCGTTTGGCAGCGACTGGCTGGCGGAAGCGTCGGTCCAGTCCTACCTGCCGCTGTTGCGGATCCTGGGACAGCTCGCGGACCGCGACATCTCCCCCACCGTTACGATCAACATCTCCCCGGTGCTGTGCGAGCAGATGGCCAACGCCGAATACCACGAAGAAATCACCGCCTGGCTAGAGCAGCGCCTCGAGACGTGCGGCGAGAACCGGCGCTACTTTGCGGACACCCACCAAGATCATCTGGCGCATCTGTGCGACTACTGGCAGGCGTTCTACACGGACGCCCGGGCTCAGTTTGACGCGCTGGACGGCAACGTGCTCGGCAGCTTCCGCGCGCTCGCGGACCGAGAAGCCATTGAGTTGATCACCTGCGCGGCCACCCACGGGTACCTGCCGCTCCTCAGCCGGGACGAGAGCCTGGACCTGCAGGTCCGTGTCGCCGTGGCGACGCACACCCGCCACTTCGGCCGGCCGCCGAAGGGCATCTGGCTGCCCGAATGCGCGTACCGGCCGCGGTATGAGTGGACGCCTCCCGTCGGTCCGAAGAGCGGCAAGACGCGCTACCGCCGGCCCGGCGTGGAGGAGATCCTGGCGCCGCACGGGATCGAATACTTCTTCACGGACATGCACCTGGTGCGCGGCGGGCAGGCGATCTCGGCATACCGTGACTATTTCCCGAGCCTGCGCACCGTGCAGGGACCCGAGCCCCATCCGTACTACAGCCGGAGGGAGCGCAGCCCGTACGCGTCCTACCTGATCGCCTCGCGCGGCGGGACGGGGCAGGCGACGGCGTTCGTGCGGGATCCCGAGACGACGCTGCAGGTGTGGAGCCGGGACGTCGGCTATCCGGGGGACGAGTGGTACCTCGACTTTCACAAGACCCACTTCCCCGGCGGCCTCCGATTCTGGCGCGTCACCCATCCCAAGATCGATCTGGCGGACAAGCAGCCCTATATCCCCGAGCGGGCGCAAGAACGTACGCACGCGCAGGCCGAGCACTTTGCGGGGACGGTACGGGGGATCCTCGAACGGGTCGCCAAGGAGGACGGCCGGCCGGGAGTGCTGTGCAGCCCGTTCGACACCGAGCTCTTCGGCCACTGGTGGTACGAAGGCCCGCAGTGGCTCGGGGACGTCTTCGCGCGTCTCGGGGCGGAGGGCGTCGCGCCGATCACCGCCGGTGACTACGTGGATCAACATCCCGCGCATGAGTCGATCACCCTGCTGGAGGGATCATGGGGCGAGGGTGGAGATCACCGGGTCTGGATGAACAAGGACACGGAATGGACCTGGGAGATGATCTACAAGGCCGAGGAGGATTTCTGGTCCTTCGCTCGCCCCGACGGATCACGCCGCAGCCCGCTCCTATCCCGGATCGTCGGGCAACTGGGTCGGGAGTTGCTGCTCCTGGAAGCCTCCGACTGGCAGTTCCTCATCACGACGTGGTCGGCCCGCAACTATGCCGAGACGCGCTTCGCCGAACACAGCGCGGACTTCACGCGCCTCCTGGAGCTCGCCAGGAAGGTCCGGGACGGCGGGTCTGTGTCGTGGGACGAGGACGAGTACCTGAAGGGCAAGGAGACCCAGGACTTCTGCTTCCCCGATATCGCCGGACATATCGAGGCGGCGGCGCAGCACTCCACAACGGAGTGAACGCGTGAGAAGGCCGCGCGTCCTGGGCCTGATCCTGGCGGGCGGCAAGGGCGAACGGCTGTACCCGCTCACGAAGGACCGAAGCAAGCCCGCCGTCCCGTTCGGGAGCAAATACCGGATCGCAGATTTTGTCCTGAGCAATTTTATCAACTCCGGCATCTACTCCCTCTACATCCTCGTCCAGTACAAGTCGCAGTCGCTCATCGACCACATCCGCCGCGGCTGGCGGCTCGGGGGGGTGGCGGACGACCACTTCATCATCGCCGTCCCACCGCAGATGCGGTGGGGGGAGTCGTGGTACCGCGGCACCGCCGACGCGGTGTTCCAAAACCTCAACCTGATCCGCGACGTCAACCCCGATCTCGTCGCCATCTTCGGGGCCGACCATGTCTACCGGATGGACCTAGAGCAGATGATCGCCGCGCACATGGACCACCGTGCCGACGTATCGGTGGCGGCCCTGCCCGTCCCGATTGCCACGGCGTCGGGGTTCGGGATCGTGGAGACCGACCGGGAGGGCCGGATCGTCGGATGGGAGGAAAAACCCACGGAGCCGCGGCCCATGCCGGACGACTCGAGCCGGGCGCTCTCGTCGATGGGGAACTACATCTTCACCACCGATGTCCTCGTCGACGTGCTCATCGAGGACGCCCGCCGCAGCACCGATCACGACTTTGGGCGGACGATCCTGCCCGAGTTGATCCCCTACGCGCGAGTCTTTGCCTACGACTTTTTGCGCAACGAGATCCCGGGGCTCCGCGCCACGGAGGAACGCGGGTACTGGAGGGACGTGGGCACGATCGAGGCGTACTGGCAGGCGAACATGGAC
>DASSXJ010000269.1 GCA_035703895.1 bacterium
CACGGCGAGGATGGCCATGCCCCCTACCGCCGCCCCCTGCGGGTTGGTCGCGATTGCCTTTCCCACCGCCCGCATGAACGGGGCCCGCTCAGGCGCGTCCGGGCAGCGAGACCTGGCTCCAGATCCTCATCAGCAGCACGATCATGGCGAGGAGATCCGCGAGGTCTAGGGCCGGGCTCCGCAGCACGCGCGCGAGCGCCAGGGCCGCCACCACCACGGCGGCCGAAAGGGCCACCTTCCTCGCCCACCACGCCAGCCGCTCCAACTCGCCGTCCGCAGGTCCGGAGAACCCGCCCGAGGCCGGGGCCCTCCCGGCTCGGGTACGATCATAGGCGCGGCGGAGTTCGGGGTCGCCGAGCACCGTGTACGCTTCGTTGATCAACTTGGCGCGCTCTACGTCCCCCCCCAAATCTGGGTGTCCCCGCATCTCCCCCATGAGCGTGCGGTACGCCTTCTTGACCATCTCCGGGGACGCCCGCGGGTGCACCTGGAGGAGCTCGTAGTAATCGATCTCCGGACGGAAACGCATCGCTAGGCACTATTTTAGCACCCGGCGCCGCGCACAGGGTGCCGGGCTGCGTAGAAGGAGGCGTCTCGGCAGGCATGAGTGACGCGCAGGCCCCGGCCGTCTGCGGGCGGGGACCCTGGGGCATACAACAGCATGCGCGGTTGGACGCATTGAACGTCCGGCCCAGCATCCTGTGACTGTTCCTCGATCCGAGGGCATACGTTGAGCCCACCAAAACCACCGTTTGTCGGAATCGCGGCCTTAGCATCTGGCTGCCAGACAATCGCGCGGCACCTGGTCTTTTTTCTCGTGAGCGCATCGGCGGCCGACCTATTCGCCCGCGGCCTGCTCCAGCTGCAGCCGCCGATCCCGGCCCGCCCTGAAGTGCAAAATCTTGAGTCGGCGGCACCGGTCGTGCTCTTCGTTCTTCTGGTCGGCACCTTGACGGGGGTCGCCTACATTAACGTCGCGCTCGCCTGCTCCACGAATCGCGCGCCGGCCTTCGCAGACCTGTGGCCGGGCGCGCGAAGCATCCTCCGCTTCGCCCGCGCCTCGGTGTCGTACGGATTCATGACCTTCTTGCTGTATCTCGCCGCGTCCTTCGCCGGGGGAACGGGCTACGCCCAGTACGTGGTGTTCACGAAGGGCGGCCCGGTTAGTATCGGATTGGCTGCCTTTGGGGCCGCCGCGCTGGCCGTCGGGTTCCTGGTCGGGCGTTGGCTGGTCGACCGCCAATTTTTCGGACACCTCATCATCGACCGGCAACTCGGCGGCAACGCGGCCCTCCGCGCCAGTGTCCCTCTGGCACGATCCGTCCGCTGGTCGCTCCTGATTGTGATTATCGTGCCGCTCGCCATCGCCACGGCATTCGGCGCCGTGAGGGTCATGTTCACCGACATTCCGAACGTGCCCCGACCACTCGGTATCCCGCGCGTCGGTCAGGACTGGCCCCCCGCCGTCGTCATCGCCGTTGACGCCGCGCTCGTCGTCCTGCAGACCTTGGCGGCGTGGCTGGGCGTGCTCGCGCTGACGTTCGTCTACCGCGCGGCTCAGCGTTGGCTGGCGACGGCGTCTTCCGCGACCGAAGGCGGTGAGGTGATCTGACGGAGCCGGCGATACGCACCCAGAACCTGTCCCGGCGGTTTGGTGACCTCACCGCGGTCGCGGGGCTCGATCTGCGCGTCGAGACCGGGCAGTTCTTCGGCTTCCTGGGGCCGAACGGCGCCGGCAAATCGACGACGATCCGCATGCTCACCGGGCTGCTGGCACCGACCGCAGGACGGATCGAGATCCTGGGGCTCGATTTTGCGGCCCACCCCCTGGATGTGAAACGCCAGATCGGGGTCGTGCCTGAGGGCATGGGACTGTTCGACCGGCTGACCGGGCCAGAGTACCTGAATTTCGTCGGCCGCATGTACGGCCTGGACCGACAGACCACAACGCTTCGGGCCGGGGAACTGCTCGAGTTCATGCAGCTGGCCGAGCGGCCGAAGGCCCTCATCGTCGATTACTCGCACGGAATGAAGAAAAAGCTGGCGCTGGCGGCGGCGGTGATCCACCGGCCCCGCATCCTGTTCCTGGACGAGCCGTTCGAAGGTGTGGATGCACTCGCCGCCGGGGCGTTGAAGACGCTGCTTGGCCGGATGGCCGAACGGGGCGCCACGATCTTCTTGACCTCGCATGTGCTGGAGATCGTGGAGCGGTTGTGCAGTCATCTGGCGATCATTCACCGGGGACGCCTGGTGGCGCAGGGCTCGCTCGTTGAGCTGCGCGCCGCCGCGGCGGGGCGGGACGGGGTCTCGATGACGCTCGAACAGATCTTCCTCTCGGTCGTCGGCGAAGCGGCGCGGCGGCCTGAGGAGCTGTCATGGTTGATGTAGTGCGGGCGGTGGGGAACGCCGAGCAACTTCGCGCGATCGCAGAGCTGCGCTGGCGGATGCTGGTCAACACCGTGGGAAGATACGGCGGCTGGGCCGGAATGGCCGGCGCGGGGTTGTTCGCGACGGTGATGATCATTCCGTTCAGCCTGTGGTTCGGCATCACCACCTACCGTGCGCTCGCCGGCGGCCGGCCGGACTCCATCGCGGATCTCTTTTGGGTCGCGTTTGCGCTGTGGCAAGTAGCTCCCGTGCTGTCCGCGGGGGCCGAGACGCACTTCGACGTCCGGAGCCTCCTGCGGTTCCCGCTGAACCTGCGCGCGCTCTACGTGATCGCGCTCGCCGCCGGGCTGGTAGAGTTTGGGGCACTGGCGTCTGGTTGCGGCCTCATCGCGATGGGGATCGGCGTATGGAAGGCGCGGCCGGATCTGCTGCCCGCGTGGGCGGTGACCGGCTTGGCGTTCATTGCGATGAACGTTGCGCTCGAACGGTTGTGCAGTGCATGGCTCCAGCGCCTGCTCGCGCAGCGCCGGACGCGCGAGGTGGTGTTGGGACTCATGGCGCTCATGGGCATAGGAGCGCAGTTCATTACCAGATATATCGCTGAGGGACACCTATCGGCGTGGCAGCGATCGCCATCTCTGGGAGTCCTCCCCCCTGCACTGGCCGGGCGAGCGATCGAGGCGGCCGCGGGCGCCCGCGCCGGACCGGCGTGGCTGTACGCCGCGGCGGTCGCCGCATACGCCGCCGCATTTGGGGCACTCTTATGGAAACGAATCGCAGTGCAGTATCGCGGCGAGGATCTCAGCGAAACGGCGGCGCCGGCGGCCCCGAAGGCGGTGCGTGCCAACGGACCGGTCGCGGGATCGACCGCCCCGGGGTTACTGCCGCCGCAGATCGGCCTGGTATTTCGCAAAGAGATCCGTTACCTGATCCGGACCCCGCGCCTACTTTTCGGGCTCCTCGCCAGCCCGCTGTTCGTGATGTTCATCCTGCCAACAGACTTCGGGTCGCCGGATGCCGTGTTTCCGCTGATGGCGGGCTACGTGTTCACACTGTCGAGTATCGTGGCCCTCAACTGCTTCGGAGCGGACGGCACGGGTGTCCAGACATATTTCATCGCGCCGGTTCGGTTCCAAGACGTCTTCTTGGGCAAGAATCTGTCCTCCGCGGCGCTGGTGGTGGTCGAACTGGCATTGTGCACCGGCCTGGTAGCCATACGAGTGCGGCCGCCGTCGCTCCCGGTCTTCGCGGCCGTCGCTGCCGCCCTGGTATTTGCGCTCACCGCCGTGCTCCCAATCGCGAACCGATTGTCGCTGATCCATCCGGCGCGTCTCGAGGCTCGTTCGGGCGGGGTGGGGGTTGGGCTGGGAACGGCAGCCCTCCCATGGTACGCGATGAATATGGCGCTCTGGATGGTCGGGGTCCCGGTTTTCCTCGCAGGGCGCTGGACCGGGCAGATGTGGCTCCCGGCCGAGATCTTCGCGGTGCTCGCCGCCGCGTCTATTGTATGGTACGCCGATGCGCTGGAATCGGGGGCGGAGCTGGCCCAACAGAGGCGGGACTTGCTGCTGGACACGCTCTGCCGCTGAGTGCGAGGTTAGACGAAGATGGCTCCCCGTCTGTGCGGAGTTCGGGGTCGCCGAACACCGTGTACGCTTCGTTGATCAACTTGGCACGCTCCACATCCCCCCAAATCCGGGTGCCCCCGCATCTCCCCCATGAGCGTGCGCATCGAGATCGACCGTCCCGCTCCCGCGTGTGAGCCGCTTCATATCGTGCGGGCGCGCGCCGGGCGTACGATGGCGCTACTCAAAGCGGAGGTGACCGTGACATGTCGGAGGAGATGGAACACTCCAACAGCCCGCACAGCCTGACCGGAACGGAAGTCCTGATCCTTTCCGAATTCGTCTGCCGCGCGAGCGCGGCGGAAGTGGGGCTGCGCCTGCTGATGTCCGACACCGTGATCAAGCAGAGGCTGCGAAGCATCCTGCGCCGGATCGGATCGCGCACAAGGAGCGAGGCCGCCGCGTGGCTGGAGCGCACCCACCGCCGCTCGGCGTGAAGCCCGAACTCGGTGCTAGAAGAGGGTGCTCCCCTCGAGACCGGCCCCCGGGATGTAGGTTCGCGGATCGAAGAATGCATCCGCGTGGGACGCGACATACGTCTCGACGTAGGTGATGCGGAACCCCGCCGCCAGCAGCGCCGGGAGCGCCGGATGAAGACCGGGAACGGCCGCTTGGATCACCTCGCCGTGGGCGCGCCCCCACGCGACCGCCGCAGCAACGCAGGCGGCGGCATCTGCCGGCGCCTTGGAGCCGATCGGGCCGATCACGACGCTCGGCGGCTCGCCGGCCTGCGATCGCCCAAGGCGCACATATCCATATCCGATGGTGGCGCCTCCCCGCTGCAACCAGACGGGAACGGCCTCGAGACCCGACCGCCAGAACGCGTGATCCTCCGGGCGCCGCCGCCCGCTGATCCGGGCGTCCCATTCCACGATGCCCTGGTCGCCTGGGCGCGCCTCCCGGACGCATGCGCCGCTTGGGTCAAC
>DASSXJ010000270.1 GCA_035703895.1 bacterium
GATCGGCTGACTCGCAACGACCCGGTCGTGGGTCAGAATTGAAAGAGGCCAGCCCCCATCTGAACGAGGGCTGGCCGCGAAACGCCAGGGACTATCGGTTAGTTTTTGCCGTTTTCACGCCCGATCTGCTGGAACAAATCCTGGAGCGCCTTGAGGCAGTTCCGATCCGCATTCAATACGGCCTTCTGCGTCGTAGCAGACTGCGCCATCAGGTTCGCCATCTGATGCTCCGTCTCCGTCAAGGGCATCTTGTTGAGCGCATTCCAACTAGCGGTCTCCACCTGGTAACTCTTGGTCGCCTCGGCTAGGGCGTCCTGAGCCGCGAGAAGGGCGGTGCGCGCGTCTGCCATGTTCCTGTTCGCACCAGCGGCAAGCGCATACCGTAGAGTCACGACCTGGCCGACCATGAGCAGACCAATCAACGCCCCGACAGCCACTGTCCATCGCCTATTCATTCCCGCTCACCTCTCTCTGTTGCAAGTCACTTCAAACCCGATACACCGGCTGGCGGTCCACAGATTGCAGGCGGTCGCCAATCTTCGTAACGGAATCGAAACGATCATTGATCAGGCGGGTGATTTGGGAACGGCGGCGGGGCCCGTCCTACCAGTGCGGCTGCAGCTGTTCATGCCAAAAGGATTGGAAGTGTGAGCGCGATCACGACGACGAGCGCCCAGAGGGCTGGTGCCGACGTCAACACCTGTTCCCTGCGCCGCGCGGCGGCAGACGCCTCGACATGCGTGTGGGGAATCCACCACGGACTATAGCGGGCCTCCAGAAGATGAAACGTGACCCCGAGCCCAGCACCGTACAGCAGGTGGCCGACCAGAGCGGGTAACAGACCTGCGGCGATCGCGGCCGTCCATCTCGACGGGGCACCAAGCAGCATGGGCGCGAGGGTGAGCGGGCCCAGGACCCACCAAAAGAAGCCGTAGGACAGGCCCCAGCCGAGCCCTGAGCCGATATCGTAACTCTGTCTGGCAAAGAAGAGCCCATAGCTTGCGCCGATGAACTCGGCGATGATGAGATGTACGGTGAACCCGGTCCATGGCGAAGACGAGCCGATCAAGCGGGCGACCGTAGGAAGTTCGCCCATGCGAACCATAATGATTGTAAACAGCAGCCCCCCGATCAGGCCGGCAAATGCCCCGCGGCTTGTTAGATGCAGCCCCCGCGCGCCCAGGCCTTCTTCGGCGTGGCGTCGGATCTCATCGGAGAACAGCAGCCGAACAAACGAGGTGACCCACCGATAGAACAGAGCGACGGCGGCGCCGCCGAGGAGGTACCCGGGCAACGTGACAAAGTGCACTCGCGCCGCCGCCAGCGACCACGCCAGGCCGCTGCCTGCGATGAGCGGCGTGACCGTGAGTCCCCCAGCCACCCACCAAAAGAAGCCGTACATGGTCCCCCGGACAAGGCCGGGACCGCTCCCGGTGGGTGAGGGGTAGAGCAACGAGAATCCCATGCCCGCCAGCGCACCAACGATCACGACGCCCACCCGCATCGCCGGATGTGCCCCGGGGCCGCTGAGGGCCATGAACTCCAACGTTCGGCCTTGCGCCTTCAAAATTAGCGCCAGTACCCAGATCGAGGCCACTCCTGCTACGGCACCTCGGAGAAGGACCGCGTGGATCCTCCCCGTTCGGGCAAGCGCCTCTGGGCGCAGGGCCGCAAGCGCCAACGAGGTGTAGGCTCCGTAGAGCAGATACCCGAAGAGGCAGGGGATGGCGGCCTGGGCCGCGTCGAGCGACCACCTGAAGGTGCCGTGCAACAGCAAGGGCAAGAGGGTGAGCGGAACCGCAAACCACTTCAGGATTCCGTAGGCCATCCCCCAGAACAGCATCTCTCCAGCGCCGAAGCGCTGTTTCCAGACAATGACGCCGAAGCCCGCTCCGCCGAGCGTCGCGAGGATGAGTTGGAGAAACTCGGCGCCGATAGCGGCGCGACCATATGCGAACACAATAATGGTTGAAGGCATGCCGAGCTTGACCATCGCCGCGCCGAACGTCAAGGCGGCGATCAAACCGGCCAGCGCGCCGGAGAGCGCCCCCCTTGCGAGAAGGTCCGACGCCTTCATCTGGCATGCTCCGCAACGCCATCGACTGCCCGGATCCCGTGGTTTTCCTTCGCCTCGTCCGTACCTGGGAGCGTTCGAGGCGGAATTGTAGATTGAGGGCCTGCGGTTAAGACAATATCGCGGGGGAAAAAGAGGTCAATCGTCCAGTCAAGAGCCACCCGGATCTTCTTCTCCACACCTGGGAGCTTGCTGAGATAGACGGTACGCCACATAAACCAGGCCAGGGGACCCGAGAACTTCTTTCCACGCCATTCGGCCACCGCCGAGTGATGTCCGAGACCCATGAGTACCCCAAGGGTCCGAAACCGAAACGGCCTCGCGGGTTGGCCTGTCAAGCTCGCGGCCACGTTCTCCGCGGCCGCGGCACCCTGGCGGACGGCATGCTGAGCCGTGGGTGGACACGGCTCGCCCCTGTTACTGAGGTCCGGAATCTGGGCGCAGTCGCCCACCGCCCACACATTCGCATGCCCCTTGACCTGCAGTGTCGCCTCATCGACTACGGCGCCCGCCCGATTTCGCTCACACGGCAGAGTCTTCAACAGCGGGTGAGGGTGATTTCCCGCCGTCCATACCAGGGTGCGTGTCGGCAAGCGCCGGCCGTCGCTCAACCGCACGCAGCTTGCGGTCGCTCCCGTCACTCGGGTATTGAACAGTACCTCGATCCCCCGGGCCAGAAGCTTGCGTAGGGCGTACTCGGCGAGCCGGGGGCTCAGTTCGGGCAAGAGACGCTCACCCGAATGCACGAGGACGAAGTGCGGTTCCTGTGGGTGAACTTGTTGGTAGAAGCCTCCGACGCTGTGCACGAAATCGAATAGTTCTGCGATCACCTCCGTCCCCGCGAAGCCTCCGCCGGCTACAACGACTGTCAGCCGACCGCGTCGCGATTCCTCATGCGGTTCTGCGTTGGCGCTCTCCAGCATGGCAATCACGTGATTGCGCAGGCGCACGCCATCTTCCAGTGTCTTGAGAGGGAACGAGTAGGCCTCGAGACTAGGGATCCCGTGATAATGTGGGATGGAGCCGAGAGCGAGCACGAGGTGATCGTACCGCAACGAGTCAGGCGCCGCGGTCGGCGTTTCGCGGATCCGGACGATTCGATCCTCGGTGTCGATCGCTTCCACTTCGGCCCGCCGGAGGGTCGTGCGGGGCAGGGCGGCGCGCAGGGGAACGCCAATATGTTGGGGCTCCAATTCGCCGCCCGCGACCTCGGCGAGCATCGGGGTAAAGAGCAGATAGTTGCTCTGGCTCACGAGCGTCACCTTGATCTCCCTGTTGCGGTTGAGCGACTGTTCGAGGCGCTGCGCCGCACTGACGCCGCCGAACCCGCCTCCGAGGATGACCACGTGCCTGCAGGGGCCAGCGCTTGGGAGAGGAGGGGGGTCGGTCGGTGGGTGGAGGCGCGAGTGAAGACCCGCAAGGGTGTAGAAGGCGCCGCCCAGGACTCCGCCGTACAGCAAATATCCCACAAGGCTGGGAAAGGCGGCGCCGGCGTCACGCGCGGACCAAGTTGGTGCGTGGCCCGTCCACAAGGCCCCCAGCGTTAAAGGCCCGACGATCCACCAGAGAAGCCCAAACAGCAGGCCACCGCTCGTGCAGAACGCAGGGCTCTCAGGCTGATAGCGAAAGAGGGCACCAAAGGCGGCGCCGCCCACTGCGGCGCTCAGAAGGTAAGCCAGCAGCGTGCCGACCGCGGTCCACCTGATCGGGCCGTCCGGTGTGGACGGCATCCCCTGCCCCTGCCACGCCAAGCCGAGCATCAGACCACCGGCGAGCCCCGAGACCGCTCCTGCGATGACATCGCGGCGGAATGAAGGCGGCATCGCGGCAAGGTCCATTGGGACGCGATCTCGGCGCCGCGCCATCAGAACTGCACCTCCACACCTATGGCCAAGTCGAGTTGAGCCGCGGCGATGTCGTAGTTGAGCGCCACCCCGAGGACGCACATGGGGAGATGCCGTGACATCTTCCTCGCCCGCCCACTGCTAATACCCCGGGTCGGACAGGTCGGATTGCGGCCGGCTAGATCCAATGCATCACGACTTTCACGGCACGCAATCCAACGGCGACTGAATAGTGTACCATGCCGTGGACAGGCCGCGAGAAGCGGCCATTACGACCCATAGACCCGCTCGTTGAAAGGGAGTGACAGACGTGGATCTCGCACTAAGGATCAGGCCGTGGCTCATTGGGTTCCTCCTCTACCTGCTGGTCGCCAATGACGGATGGGTGTATGGATCCTTCGACGGGTACGCCGCATGCTGGAAGTATCGCCAGGACCAGGGAATCAGCGGGCCGTGCTTGTCTCTTTGGCCATGACGGGTGGGACACTGTGATGGGAAGACGCGCGCTTGGCGATCGGCAGCTTGACAGCAACAACTCGGCGTTTGAGCAAATTGTTGCGGATCACCTAAGGGTGGTATATCGCACGGCGGTGCGGCTCGTCGGTCGACCCCAAGACGCCGAAGACTTAGCCCAGGACACGTTTCTCCGCGCGTGGCGGTCCCGTCACACGTTTCGCCCTGAAACCGATGCGAAGGCGTGGCTGCTTCGGATTCTCCG
>DASSXJ010000271.1 GCA_035703895.1 bacterium
GTGGTGCGCGCCGGGATCCGCTTCGTGCCCGAGGGCCGGGAGCTGTTCCCGTCGCTCACCGTCTGGGACAACCTCGTACTCGGCCGGTATGCGAAGGGAAGGACGTGGCGCGTCGGCCTCGAGGAAGCGGCCGAGGGCGTCTTCGCCTTGTTTCCCATGCTTCGGGACCGGCGGCGACAGCTGGCCGGCACGCTCTCCGGGGGCCAGGGACAGATGCTCGCCATCGGCCGGGCGCTCATGAGCACGCCGAGGCTGCTGATGCTCGACGAACCATCCCTTGGCCTCGCGCCCCAGGTCGCGGCAGAGATCATGGACCGGCTTGTGGCATTGCGGTCCAGGGGTCTCACGATCATCCTTGTGGAACAAAACGCTCGGGCCGCGCTGGAGATCGCGGACCGCGGGTACGTGCTCGAAACGGGCCAGGTGGCTATCACCGGGCCCGGTCGCGACCTGCTCGCCGATCCCGAGATCACCAACGCCTACCTCGGTCGCGCGGTTGAAGCGGCGCCCACCGTCGCGGCCGCCGCCGGCCCGACCCACGTCGTCAAAACGGAGAGCCACGAGGAGGGGAGAACATGAACGCGCGAGTCGCAGTGACGGTCCTAACGTTGCTCCTGGCTTTCGCCACCCCGGCGCAGCCACAAGAACCGATCAAGATCGGCGGGCTCCTCGAGACCTCGGGGTTCATCGCGACCCTCGGTAATCCCGGCCTCGAGGGCGCGCGCCTGGCCGTGGAGCAAGTCAACGGCGCGGGAGGCATTCGAGGGCGCACGATTGACTTCGTAAACATCAACACCGAAAGCGACGAGACGAAGAGCGTCACCGCGGCGAAGCGGTTGATCGAGCAGGAGCATGTGGCGGCCATTGTCGGGCCGATGAGCAGCGGCTCATCCTTCGCCATCATCGACACGGTGCAGCGGGCGAAAGTCCCGGTCGTGGCCAACGGCGCGTCCCGCGGGATCGTGCTGCCGGTCGAGAAGAAACCGTGGATCTTCCTGGCCCCACTCACCGACGTTCTTGTGCAGGGCAAGATGCTGACGCAGATGAAGGCGCACGGCATCACGAAGATCGCCGTGCTGCACTCGGACGTCGCGTTCGGGACCAGCGGCGCTCAGCAACTCGGGCACTTGGCACCGGCTGCGGGGATCCGCCTCGTGTTGGAGCAGACCTTCGGCAACAGCGACCAGGACATGACGCCGCAGCTCACCAAGATCCGGGGGAGCGATGCGGAAGCGACCGTGATCTGGGCAACCGGGCCCGGTCTCGCCATCGCGACGAAAAACTACCGCCAGCTCGGCATCAAGGCACCGCTCTACCTCGCCCACTCCGCCAACGACTTCAACTTCCTCAAGCTCGCCGGAGACGCGGCCAACGATGTGTTGCTGCCGTCCTCGAAGATCTACGTGGCGAACGCGTTGTCCGCGAACGACCCCCAGAAATCCGTGACGGAACGGTTTGTCTCGGCATACGAGTCGAAGTACGGAAAGAAGCCCGCCACCTTCGCGGCGAACGGGTACGATGCGATGATGATCATCGCAGCCGCGCTCCGCAAGGCCGGGCCCGACCGCGAAAAACTCCGCGATGCGATCGAGGCCCTGAAAGATCATGTCGGGGTCACCGCCGTGTACAGCTACTCGCCCACCGACCACTTCGGCGCGGGGGAGGACAGCGTCGTCATCCTCATCGTCCACAACGGCCAGTTCGAGTTGGCGAAATAGACGGTACGCTCGAGAGGGCCGAAACGACCGCGGCCCAGGAGGCATCGATGGCAACGATTCGCTTGGTCGATCCGGCGCAGGTCAGCGGGAAAGTCCGTGAGATCTTTGATGCGGTGCTGCGGCGCGAGCGAAAGGTGTTCGGCGCGAGCAGCGTCTCGAACATCTGGCGCTGTATGGGCCACTCGCCGCAGCTCGTCGAGGCGAACTGGGGCCGCTCACGTGCGCTGATGCAGCGCGGCAATTTCAGCCCGCTCCAGCGGGAGATGATCGCGACGGCGGTGTCGGCGGGCAACTCATGCGTGTACTGAATCGACTCTCATGTGGCCGCCGTGATGCGGCTGGGGGTCGACGAGGTGGGGATCACCGAGCTCATGGGGGTGACCGAGCACGCGCGCGGCCTCACCATTGCCGCAGAGGGGCTGCTGCTCCGGTCGCTGGAGCAGAGCAGCGGGGCGCTCGTGCCCCCGCTCGACCCGGAAGATGTTGACGGCCCCGTCCGGTCGCTCCTCGCCGAGATCGCGGCCTGGAGCGCCAACGCGATGGGTCAGCCCGGGGCACCACTTCTCTGGCGGATCCTAGCTCGCAACCCCCATTACCTGGAGGCGACCTGGCGGAAAGAAGGTGCGGTGATGGGGACCGGCGCGCTGGCGGCCCACGACAAACGACGCATCGCGCTCGGCGTCGCGATGGCGACGCGCGGGCCGTACATGGTCCAGTACCACGCCGCGGTGCTCCGCCACGCGGGAGACTCGGACCGGGACTTATTGGAGGTCTTGGGCGTCGCGGACTACTTCACCACGCTCAACACGCTGGCGGAGGGCATGCAGATCGAGTCCGACATTCGGCCGCCGGAGACGCCGTCGTCATCATGAACATGCTCGTACCGGAGTGTTCGGTTGCCGCTCGGTCTTGACCAGGCACTCGGGGACAATCAGCATGTTCGCGGCGACGAAGGGGGGATTTTTTCACGTGACGGGGCTCCGCTCGGGCGTTGAAGGAGTCGGCGTCGACTACCTCGGCCACTCAGCTCTTCTGCTCACGACGCCCTCGGGCCTCCGCGTCGCGATCGACCCGTACGGGAATCCCTCCGGATCCGAACCCCGGTGGTTCATCCGGCCGTGCCCCCGAGTGGCCTGCGATATCCTGCTGATTACCCATCCGCACTTCGACCACGACGCGGTCGACCGGGTCGCTGGGGACCCGACGATCCTCCGGGGTCCGCTGGAGCTCCGGGGCGATGGCGTTCGGATCCGCGGTGTCATGAGTCGCCACGCGCGACACTTTGGAGAGGAGTTCGGGCAGCGGAACATCATCTTTTTGATTGAGGCGGCGGGCATCACGTTCTGTCATCCGGGTGACAGCCGCGCCGACCTTCCCCCTGAAACCCGTGCGGCCGTTGGACGAGTTGACGTTCTCATCGTTCCGGTGGACGAGTCCCAGCACCTCCTCACATACGCAGAGGCGGACCAGTTCATCTCCCGACTCGCTCCCAAGGTCGCGATCCCGGTCCACTACCTCATCCCGGGGCTTACTGATCCGGCGTCGTCCCTCCAGGGCATCGACGGATGGCTCCGAATTCAGTCTAATGTCCGACGGCTTGACGCCGGGCACGTCGATCTGTCGCAGGCAGATTTGCCGGTAGAGGGAAACATCTGGTCGTTCGGAACTCACACGGCGGGGGCAACCCCAGACCGATCCTCGGGACGGCCTGGCTGATAAGAACCAGGAGGTACAACGTCGCAACAGGCGACGCGAACATTCTCCGATCAGGTGAGGCCGGTTGCGCGGAGGTCCACGAGCCGCCCCATGATAGGGAGCGCTCTGGCGAATCCACTTTCCATGCCGCCCACGCGGTGGTCGTCTGTCGGACCCCACCCTCTGGCTGGACCTCGGTGCGGACCATCGGCGCTTCGCGGAAACAGCCTCAGCGGAGCGGGGAGGGGTAAAGGTCCGATGAAGATCGCGTGAGGGTTGTACAAAGGTCTCAGAACGCGAGCATCCGTTGAATCCCTGAGGCTGGGTTCTCGCCAAGCGGTCTTTATCAGACTCCAACACTCTCCCGGTACGCTGGGACTACAGCGTCTGACGATAACCGGGAGGTGGCTGGATGAAGCCTGCGATGTCCGTGCTGGCCACATGCGCCTTGCTCGCCTTCGGGCCAGGGGTTGCCGTTGCCCAGCAGATGCCCCCGAAGACCGACACGATGATGATGCACGCGCAGACGGTGGAAGGTGTCGTGACCCGCGTTCGGTTCGTCACCTGCGGGGCGACGCCGCAGACCTGCCAGGGAATCTTTGAGATCACTCCGAGCGCCAAAGGCGAAATGATGAAGGGCGATGCGATGATGCAGAAGCCCGAGGCGGGGAAGATGATGATGGAGCACCCGCTCACCGCGATCGTCGTGCCCGGCGTCGCGCTGATCTGGCAGAACGGTCCGATTCCTCTGACGCGCCTCCACGCGGGCGACCTGGTGAAGGTTGACTACCAGGAACTGAGCAACATGAACGTGGTCACCAACCTGACGATGACCGGCATGGGGCACATGTAGTCCGCACTATGCCCTCGACGCGCGCTCGGGGGTAATGTCAAGTAGCCCACACCGTCCCCCACGCGTCACTCGGCGAACATGTCGGGAACCGGGTTGGCGTTCCGGATCCCGAGGCGCGCCTCGCGCGCTCGCTGCGCCTTCTGCCACGCGAAGTCCCCTTCCGGCTCGAAGCGCTCCGGGTACAGCAGGTGCCAGATCTGCTTGCGGATCAGCAGGTTCTCCGGGTCGGCTTCCGCGGCCCGGATCCAGGCGCCGAGCGGCTCTCTCCGAAGGGCCTTCGGGACTTCGTACACCTAGCGCGGCATGATCAGCCGGATAGAACGTCGTTCACGCAGGCCGACGCTCGCTTCGTGCTGCACGCCACGGCTGTTCTTCTGGCGTACCTGGCACGCGAGTACTGATCTACCCGACCGACTCCGCCAGCAACTGCCTTCACGAGCGTGTGCGTCGGCACCTGGCGGCTGGCCCCCCATCCTCGCGTCGCTCGGTAGAGCAAGATAAGCGCTCGCGGGGGGGGAGCTTCGGACAGAGGGGGAGATCCTTAGGATTTCCGCATATCGGGCCTTATACGTCATCGCCGCTAAGATAACTTTCGCCCTCTAGGAAGGTGTACGAACGATTTCCAGCGCCACCGACTTTTGCAGTACCGGCGCTTGCGACGTGTGCCCGATGCAGCTCCCATCCGTCGAATGTGATATTGTCGGCAAGTCCGGCGAAGTAACTACCACTGGAAAGCATCGGCAGGCAGACCGAGGCGGACCGCGGTCTCGGCGGCACGGAACCGTGCTACGCGCTGCTCCACGTCTGCGCATTCTCGATCGAGCAGGCCGGCGTCCTCTAGCTTCAGCTTCGACGCAAATACCTCCAGGTTGGAAAACCGTATGTGTGGCGGCGGACAGAAGAGTCCAAGCAAGCCTCGCGCCGTGGGTTGGCCCGGGAGCTTGAACACGGACGAGAGATCGCGTTCGCCCTGGACGAGGATCCAATTGAATTCTGCTTCGTAGCGATCAGCGGGCGGAGTTCTCAGCGTTGGCAGGAGCTGACGCGCCCGCCGGACGATTTCCTTGCCTTTCTCCGGATACCGGGTGAACACTGGGTGCCCATCGAACGATCCGCGGTCGATCACGAGGAATCCGGGGCCGGCCTCAACAAACTGCTTTGCTTCGAACACGGGAATCAGTACGTTATCCTCAGTGTACCCGACGAATGAGATCCAGGCGGTATTGATGTTGCTGCCCGTATTTTGAAGCGCATGGTTGACTACGGGCGAGAGGCTCGCAGCGTCGAACGCGGCGAGAAACACGGTTACAGGGTCACGAGTTCGAAACGCTCGGTGTGCAATCACAGGGAAAAGATAGGCGACGGCACGCGAGTTTCCCCGCATGCGCTCGAGCATCCAGCGGTAAGGCGCGGCATAGTTCTCGCAGTCGTCGCCCTTGGTCATCACAAGGTCGTACTCTGGCGACGCGTATCCGAATGGTCGCGGCACCTCGGCCACAGTGGATTCCAGGCCCTCTTCCCGAATGACCCTCTCCGGGCTACGGGTGTGAACATCCCAATACCGCGCCCAACATTCGACCAACTCAAACGGCGAGAATGGCTGGTCGCCGCGACGTTGCGTGTGCGCGATTTTATGCTCGGAGACAGGCAGAATCTCGCCAGTTTTCTCGAAATGGCAGACGCGCGCCCACTCCGTGGCGACAATCTCCGCCATATAGAAGGAGGAGAGCAACTGCCAGAAATGCACGGATTCGTGATAGAGAATCCTACTCAGGCGCGGGCCCCATTGGTCGTCGTTCGGGTGCCCGTAGAACTCTTCGAGGACGCCGGGACGATTCCAGGCCGGCGGTGCTTCGTCCGCGACGGTGACCGCGCCCGTGAGATAGTCGAATTGCGCCGACACGCCTAATTTCCCCCGGTAGCGGCGAGGCTGAGGGTCTGTTTTAGCAGCGGCGCCAGCGCCTCCGGCTTATCGTACTGGTACTTGTGCCGCGTGGAGTTACCGTTCTTATCCACGATCACAACGAATCCTGCGGGGACGGCCGCGATCCGCGATATGTACGGCGGCCGCTCACGCAGGTCGATTAGGGTGCCGCGTTCCTTACTCCTGAGCCAATGATTGACGATTCGGGAGACAAGGTAGGAAACGGTGATAGTGATGGTGAGAGAGACGGGCTCGAGGAAGCCGGCCGATGCGAACGGGTCCTCCGGCGTTTTGATCTTGGCGCGGTGGTGGACGGTGAACCCCGCTTGCACCGCCGCGGCCTCTTCGGTGTCGGCTTCGATCTTGGCGGCATCGATACGGATTTGAAACTCGGAATGCCCGTGTTCCATGATCAGTACCTCCTGGCGTAGAGAGTCTCCCGGGCCGTGCTCACGTTTCCCGATATCGCCATGTCGACGGCGTCGGCGATCGGTCAGCGAATGCCGGTCGTCGCGATGCCGCGGATGTAATAGCGCTGCAGGATCAGGAAGAGGAGTACCACCGGCAAGCTCGAGGCGATGACGGCGGCCAGGAGCCGGTCCCAGAACGTCACGTACTCCGTGATGTATCTGGTCAGCGCAACCTGGGTGACGGATAGCTCGCGCGAACTCACCGCGACTAGGGGCCAGAAAAAGGCATCCCACTGGCGCATGAACTGGAGCACCCCCGCCGTGATCAGCGCCGGTTTGACGAGAGGCAGCGTGATCCGCCAGTAGATACCCCACCAACCCGCCCCGTCCACGCGCGCCGCATCGATGAGTTCGGCGGGCAGCTCCCGCACGAACTGCCGGATCAGGAAGATCGAAAAGGCGTCGGCCACCGCCGGGAAGATCAGGGCCTGATAGGTATCGGCCCAGTGCAGGCCCCGGATCACGAGGTAAAGCGGCAAGACAATGATCTCGAACGGCACCATGAACGTGACCAGGACGAGGCCGAAGAGCACGCCGCGCCCGGCGAAGCGAAACCGGCCGAATCCAAAGCCCGCCATGGAGTTGACCAGCAGCCCCAGCACCACAGTCGCGGTGGCCACGAAGGCGCTGTTAAACATGTACCGGCCGAAGTGGTCCTGACCGAAGATGTACGCGTATGCGCGAAGCGTCAAGGACGACACCGCGGGGACGAACGTTCTCAGGCCGAACGGCGTGGTCGACGAGAAGATCTCCTGGTGGGGCCGCAGCGAGGAGGTCAGCGCCCACAGGAAGGGGAGCACGGACACCAACGCGACCAGGGTCATGAGGGCGTAGAGGAGGGTGCGCGCGGCGAGCCCTCGGAGGAGCCGGGTCCGCCTGGCGCGCGGCATCAGTACTCGAACTCCACGGGCAGGACGCGCATCTGGACCGCGACGACGACCAGCGTCATCGCCAGGAGGACGGTCGCAATCGCGGTGGCATACCCCATATGGAGGTACACGAACGCGTTGCGATAGACCTCGAACATCAGCACGGTCGTGGACTCCGACGGACCACCCTGGGTCATGACGTAGACGGGGGCGAACAGCAGGAAGTTGATCGCCGTATCCGCAACGGTGACGAAGACCAGCGCCCCCGAGAGCAGCGGCAGCGTGATCCGCCAGAAGGACGTCCACCCCCTGGCGCCTTCGATCCGCGCCGCCTCGTAGACCTGCTCGGGGATGTTCTGCAGGCCCGCCAGAAGGATCACCATCCAATACCCGGCACCCTTCCAGGTCACCATGGCGATGACGGCGCCCATCGCTTGATGGGCGCTGACGAGAAACGGCTGCCGCGGGAGGCCGAGCGTGCCGAGGATCCCGTTGAAGACGCCGTTGTCCGGATGGTACAGCAAGTCCCAGATCACGCTGGCGACCACCAAGGGGAGGACCGCCGGGATGAAGTAAAATGATCGAAAGATCTCGATCCGCGGGATCGTGCGGTTGACGAGCAACGCGAGACCGAGTGCCGCGCCCACCTGCAGCGGCGTCACGATGACGTTAAAGACCAGCGTGTTCCGAAGAGCGTGCCAGAACGTGGGGTCGGCCAGCATGACGCGATAGTTCTCGAGGCCGATGAAATGCAATCTCCCCGAGATGAGCTGGAAGTCGTAGAAGCTCATGCGCAGTCCGGCCACGATAGGATAGAGCTTGAACACGACCAGCCCGACCATCGCCGGCGCGATGAAGAGGTACGGGATCGCCGCTTCGCCGATTCGTGCCCGGCGGCGGCCCCGCCGCAGAGTCATGTTGTCCACGTCACCACTGGGCCAGAGGCCGACGACGGGAACCCTGCGAATGCCGGACCACCGTGTCTACTTCGTGTACTTGGCCAGCTCCCGATCGGTCTTTTGGGCGGCCGCGTCCAGTTCGGCCTTCGCGTCGCCTCCCTCCATGACGTTCCGGAGCGCGGTCCGGAGAATGTCCTCGTACTCGCGGTAGGCTGGGGTGGCCGGCCGGCGGACCGCCGTGTTCTTCAGCTCGAAGAGGAAGAGGTTCCAGGGCGGCGCCTTGAAGTCGGAGGCGAACCGCGCAAACGTCGAGGTGCGGACGGGCATGTAGTTCATCGTTTTGAACACCGTGTCGGCCAGCTCGCGGCCGCCAAAGGTCTTGGCGAGCTCGGCGGCCTCCTTGGGGTGGGCCGTTTTCCTGAAGACGCCGAGGTGCCAGGCGCCTGTCGGCGTGACCGGCTTCTTGAAGTAGGGATGTGGCATCACGCCAAACTTCAGGTCGGGGAAGCGGGTACGCAGAATGTTGACCCAGGGCGTGTTGGCGAGGTAGAGGGCCGCCTGTTTGTTCCCGAACGCATCCTGCAGCTGCTTCTTGGGGCTGACCTTCCACTTGTTGAATAAGTCTCCGTAGAAGCGCACGGCCTCGACGGCCTGCGGCGAGTTCAGAACGTCGGACACCCTCCTCCCGTCCTGGGAAATTGGCAGCGCCCCGTTCGACTCCAGCAGGGGCAGAATCTGGTACGGGCGATCGACCTGCTCGATCGTGAGCCCCCAGACGGCCGTCGACCCATCCGCAGCCGTCCGGGTGAGTTTGCGGGCGACCTCCAGGGTTTTCTCCCACGTCCACCGATCCCCCAC
The DNA here is from genome assembly GCA_035703895.1 of bacterium. NCBI lineage: Bacteria > bacterium. The sequence continues at coordinate 9,287 of DASSXJ010000271.1, forward strand.
GCCGCTCGCGGGTTTGATCCCCGCCGCGTTAAGCATCTCCACGTTGTAGTAGAGGCCCTGTTCCGAGGAGGACCAGGGCACCGACATGATCTTGCCCTGGACCGTGGCCGTTGTCCGCTCCACCGGCACGAAGTCCTGCCAGTCGCTCTTGTCGATGTACTCATCGAGCGGGAGCAACGCGTCCTGAACCGCGTAGCTCGTAACCAGCGGGCTGTCCACGTCGAACACGTCGATGCCGCTGCCCGAGCTCAGAGCGATGGCGATCTTCTGGAAGTACTGATCGAACGGCACGAGCTCGAGGTCGACCTTCGCGTTGGGGGTGTTCTTCTGGAAGACCTCCACGCTCTTCCGCATCCCGCTGTTGCGCGGCTCCCCCCGCTCGACGGAGATCCACTTCAGCGTCACCTGCGGCGCGGTGCTCGCCGGGGTAGCTCCCAAGGTCCCCAAGAACGTGCCCGCCGCCGCCGCGCCACCGAGCCGCAGTACGTCACGGCGAGAGAGACGGTTCCTCTGCGGGTCCCACTGCCGATCCTGAGCCATCAGGTGCCCACCTCCTTCAACATTACTACTGCGTTCGCCGCTCGCGGGATGGGTCCCCCCGAGAGACGCCGGCGCGGCACGCGTCCCGGGGACCGCTCACCCCCGGGCCCCCAGCGCCCCAAGGAATCGCGACATGAAACGCGCATTGTCCACCTCGACGCAGACCTTCGCGTTGGGGGAGGCGCCCGCAAAGAGGTACGGGAAGTGCGTATCCCAGCCCACGGTCTGGCCGCGAAACACGGGGCTGGCCAGCTCGACCCGGACATACATCGGCTCAGTCCGTACGATGCCGGGATCTGTGGCGACGCAGACCGCTAGGGGATCGTGCAACCAGCAGCCGGGCAGGTGGCGTCGTTCCATCACGAACCGCACCCAGGGATCGACGACCTCGGCGAGATAGTCGCTGAGCGGCGTGCCGATCGCCCGGATCCGCCCGACGTCTCCCGGCGTGAGGCACGTGCGCTTCGTCACGTCGAGGCCGACGATGGTGATCGGCGCGCCGGACGACAGGACGATGTGGGTCGCTTCCGGGTCGTAGCTGGCGTTCAGTTCGGTCGCGGGCGTGAGTGTCCCCGGGGTTCGCACCGCTCCTCCCATCCAGACGATCGCCTTCAATGCCGAGGCCAGCCGGGGCTCGACGCGCATGGCGGTCGCGATGTTTGTCAGCGGCCCAATCGGGACGACCGTGACCTCGCCCGGGCGGGCCATGACCGTCTCGATCAGGAATTCGGCGGCGCGCCGGCGGTCTTTGGCATGGCGGGGGGCGGGCCGGCGGACCCCGCGCCACAGGCGCGCCGCCAGCTCGCTTGACTCCCGCGCGCGGATGCCGGACCTGATCGGCGCGGGATCCGCGACGAGAGGCGTCGCCGCACCCTCACAGACGGGAATGTCGGTTCGGCCCGCGACCTCGAGGAGGTGCAGCGCGCAGGCGGTCGCGTCCGCGACTTCGACGTTGCCGGCGACGGTGGTGAGTCCGAGGAGGTGAACCTCCGGGGACAGGAGCGCGGCCGCGATGGCCAGCGCGTCGTCGATGTCGGATCCCGGGATGCCGTTGCCCGGGTCCGTGTCGATGACGAGCGGTATGCTCATCGTCGGTGCCCCCTCCTCGCGCCGATGCCGCGGCCGCGCATGCTAGGGTCAGGCCAAGCCCCTGCGAGGTCTTGCGGCCCAGGTGCCGGATCCCACGATTTCGTTCAGGGGCGGGTTCGCCGGCGCTGAGCCCAGACGTCCTCGACGGCGATGCCCGTGGCCTTCGGGAACTCCGCCTTGGCGACACACAAGCCCGGGCCACTAAAAATTGAACGCGTTAGTCAGGTCGTTGGCCGCGGCGTCCCGGGTGGCGAGCGGCGGCAGGTTCCACCTCGTCTCGATGAGCTTGAGCCCGGATGGCGGACGGTTAGCGGGATGAGATGAGGGCCGTGCAAGTATTCGCTCACGTCGGTCCCGCAGATCGCGCCACGGAGGACCTCAAGCACGAGCTCCCCGCGGTCCGGCGGGCCGGGCTCCGGAACGGATTCGATCCTCACGTCGCGGCGACCGTGGTAAACTGATGCCTTCATCTCTAGCCCCCGAAAAGAAACTCCGCTATCGTTGTCCCGGGGGGCTATGCCGGTTCCATCTTAGACCGCATATCGCCATGCGATGTACGGGCTCTCCCGACTACGATCAAGCTCCTCAAAAGGTGTGGGCATTGCAGAGGAGTGATGATCCACGATCATCCACTGTCCGCCGCGATCGAAATAGGTGAAACTATACCGCGCAGGGACCGTTTTGATCTCGCCGTCGCGGATATACGAAAACGTGTAATCGCCGGTGTTGATCGCCGTATCCCCGTAGACGCGGATGAGTTGATGCCCAAAAGACACCTTGTGCCCGGGGAGCGCTGCGAACACGTCCACAAAGTAGTTGCGAATTGCCTTGGGATTATCGCGCCGTTTGGGAGAGAAAGTTCCCAACAAGACGGCTTCTTGATCGTACAGAGCCAGCAGCCGCTCGGGGGTGTCGTCGGTGAAAGCCTCCGCCCACTTCGCGGTAGCGGCGGTGAGCGCATGGTAGGTGTCAGGGGATTTCATGCCTGATCCGCCACGTCACGCAGCGCCTCCTGTGTGACCCTCGCGTATTCTTGATGGGATAAAGCCAGAATTTCCACTGTGGGTTCCTGAACACCTCCCGTTGAAGAACCCCGGACTGTGGAAGTCCGAGAAGATTACTATGTCTTGCCACCTGTTGAAGGCCCTGGACGGGCAGACGGAGACCTTCTGCGGGCGTCCCGTCACGAAGACGAAAGGTGCGGTCGTTAGCGAGGAGCCGGAGCGGTTGTGGGCTCAGCGCCGCGATGACCTCGAGATCGGCGACCACGTGAGGGTCGTCATCCGGCCGTTCCTGAAGCGCCCCGACTTGAAAACGTGGGAGCGATTCATCCTGGAAATGGCCACTCAACATAGATTTTCATGGTTCAGTCGCCCGCGAGGTGAATTTTCTTCAAGGATGCCAGCTCTGTCACGAGACCTTCCTCGAGCGCATGCCGACGTTCGATCGGCAAGAAACTGTGCCGCACAGCGTTGAGAAGGATTTCGTCGATGACGGTGACCCCGAGGCCTAGCGGCCGGGCGAGCAGCACCACCTCGTCATTGAGGGTGGTGTTGAACAGCGCCGGATCGTCTGAGTTGACGGTGACGATCGCCCCTGCGCCGTGCAACAGGGGCAGCGGATGGGCTCCGTAGTCAGGGTAGACGCCGAGACGGATGTTGCTGGTCGGGCTGACTTCCAGCGGGATTCGGTGCTCTACGAGGAACTCGACCAGCTTGGGATCCTCGATCGACCGCACCCCATGCCCGATGCGCTCCGCCCCGAGCGCCCGGAGGGCCCCCCAAATGCTCTCGGGTCCCGCCGTCTCGCCCGCATGCGGCACACTGTGCAACCCCCAGGTTACCCTGGAGCGTGAGAAAGGCGCGAACATCCAGGCCATTCAGGTTCCGTCTGCGAAACTGGAGATACACCCGATGTGCCTCCTCCGCGGGGACACCATGAGGGCACTGATGGCAGAGATGCGGTCCTGTTTGTAGAGGTGGTAGAAGAACGGCATGTGGCCTCGAGGCGCCCAGGTGCGGGTGACGTTGGGAATGAGCAAAAAGCCCGAATCATCAAGGAATACGAGATGGCGCTACACTTTGCCGCGTTTTTTATATGTGGCCAGAGTTGTGGTAAGCCGCGTCGAGCCAGAAACTTTTGCTATTAATAAACGCTTCTACTCGCTTCAAAACCACCAGCGTTGGCCTTTCTTTTTTCACAAGCTGTGAATCCTTGTGCACAAGCCTGTGAATAACTGCGATCCCGAATCGCGCGTAAAACTTCGGTGCCGCACCGCATATTCGAACTCCTGTTCGCATCGGTTTCCGGTCGCTAGGCGGCTTCCTGTTGACATAACGGAAAGGCCGAGTCTACCCGAATCTCTCCCGATGGTAAGATTCAAGAACGAGGTTTGTTGCAGCGAAGATGTCGGCCGGGATCGTGGCAGCAGTCGAAGGAGCAGACTTGGTATGGGGGAAGTGCTGAAGGTCGCTGCCGACTCGAAGCCGAAAGCCGTTGCTGGCGCTCTCGCCGCAGTGTTGCGTGCAAAGGGTTCTGTCGAGCTCCAGGCCGTCGGGGCTGGTGCGGTGAACCAGGCCGTCAAGGCGATCGCGATCA
>DASSXJ010000272.1 GCA_035703895.1 bacterium
GTTGGGCCGCCGGGCAGCGGGAAGACGCTGCTCGCCAAGGCGATCGCCGGGGAAGCGGGGGTGCCGTTCTTCTCGATCTCGGGCAGCGAGTTCGTGGAGATGTTCGTAGGTGTGGGGGCGAGCCGGGTGCGCGATCTGTTCAATCAGGCGAAGAAGTCGGCGCCGTGCCTGGTGTTCATCGACGAGATCGACGCGGTGGGGCGGCAGCGAGGGGCCGGGTTGGGCGGCGGGCACGACGAGCGGGAGCAGACCCTGAACCAGCTGCTAGTCGAGATGGATGGGTTCGCTCCCAACTCGGGGATCATTGTCATCGCGGCGACCAACCGGCCCGACATCCTCGATTCAGCGCTGCTGCGGCCGGGCCGGTTCGACCGCCGGCTCGTGGTTGACAACCCGGACACCAAGGGGCGGCGGGCGATCCTCGACGTGCACGCGCGCGGCAAGCCGATCGGCGACGACGCGAATCTGGACGTGCTGGCGCGGCGGACGCCGGGATTCAGCGGGGCCGATCTGGCGAACATGGCGAACGAGGCGGCGCTGCTCGCGGCGCGGCGTGGGAAGCAGCGGATCGGCATGTCGGAGTTCGACGAGGCGATCGAGCGGGTGATCGCCGGGCCGCAGCGGAAGAGCCGGATCCTGTCGCCGAAGGAACGGGAGATGACGGCGTACCACGAAGGCGGGCACGCGCTGTTGGGGAAGTTGCTGCCGCAGGCGAACCCGCCGCATAAGGTGACGATCCTGCCGCGGGGGATGGCCTTGGGCTACGTGATCGCGATGCCGGCGGAGGAGAAGTATTCGGTGACCCGGAGCGAGATCCTGGCCCACATCACGGCGATGTTAGGGGGCCGGGTAGCCGAGGAGATCGTGTTCGGCGAGATCACGACCGGCGCGGCCAATGATTTTGAGAACGCGACCGACCTGGCGCGGAGGATGGTGACCGAGTTCGGGATGTCAGACAAGCTGGGTCCCTTGACGCTCGGCACGAAGCACGGGCCGGTATTCCTCGGCCGGGATCTCTTCGAGAGCCAGAACTACTCGGACGAGATCGCGTATGAGATCGACAAAGAAGTGCGCCGGATCATCGACGAGTGCTACAGTCGGGCCCGGGCAGTCCTGACCGAGCATAAGGAGACGCTCGATCGGATCGCCAAGGCGCTGCTGGAGCGGGAGTCACTCCAGAGCGACGAGCTGGACACGCTGATTGCCGGCCAGCCCCTGCTCCCCGAAATTGCGTTGGCCCCGTCGACCCCGTCGCTGGTGTCTCAAGACGTAACCTCGGCCTCGTGTCCTGAGAAGCCGGTTCCGCCGACTCTCAAACCCGACCTTCAAGGCTAGGCCGCTAAACCCGACCGAGAGCTTTCAGGAGGCCGGGCTGATACCGCCGATACGATCAAAATCGGGCCCGGGCCTATCCCACTCGGCCCAGCTGGCCGCGGGCGCAGGTACTGCAGATACGATCAAAAATCGGCCCCTGCTACCAGTGCTACCACGGGGGCCTGCTCGTTCAGCGCGAACAAGCTCCTGATGTTTCCGCGAAGTTCGGACGACCAATCTTTCGGGAGTCGGCTGCAGGCCGTTTAGTGGCCGTGATGCCGCTTGAGGTCCCGAGCACTGCACGCCGAGTAATCGCACCAAGGACCAGCGCCGGCTCATCACCGAAATATTGCGGAAAGAGTTTATGGGGGGCGATGCGTGAAACGAGTCCGAAGGATAAAAAGGCTGAAACAGTCTGGGAAGTTGCGACGAAGGAAGCAGTCGAGGGAGCGCCGCATCAGAGCGGCGCAGTCCGCGATTCTCAAACATGTGAAGGAAGTGGGCGATTCACCGAACGCCACAGGATCCCTGCAAGCCACGAAGCCGAAATTCGAGAACGGCGTTGAGGACAATGAGGATCGCGATCCTTGTCCGTAGACACGAGATCCCCTGCGGGGACGAGGTACATCGCCGCCTCCACTGCCTTCGCCGATTGAGTGGGCTTCCTGTAGAGCCTATCTTCGGATGATTCTCAACAGGCTGTTGAGTCGGTTCACTCGGGACATGGGCATCGATCTCGGAACCGCCAACACGCTGGTGTACATGCGGCGCGAGGGCATCGTGCTGCGCGAGCCGTCGGTGGTGGCCAAACGGGTCGAAGGCGGAGAAGTCCTGGCGGTGGGGAACGAGGCGAAGAAGATGATCGGCCGGACGCCGGGCGATATTGTCGCCACCCGGCCCCTGCGTGACGGCGTCATCGCTGATTTCGACACGACGGTCGCGATGCTCAGGTACTTCATTCGAAACGGCCTGCGCGGCCGCAGCTTTCTCCGACCACGCGTGGTCGTCGGGATTCCCAGCGGTGTCACCGAGGTGGAAAAGCGGGCGGTCATCGACGCCACGCTCCAAGCCGGCGCCCGCGAAGCGTACCTGATCGAACAGCCGATGGCGGCCGCGATCGGCGCTGGGCTGCCGGTCTCCGACGCCGTCGGCAGCATGGTGGTGGACATTGGTGGAGGGACGACGGAGGTCGCCATCATCGCCCTCGGTGGGATTGTGACCGCGCGCAGCCTCCGAATCGCCGGGGACGAGATGGACGAAGCCATTATTCAGTACGCACGCAGGGCGTACAACCTTCTGATCGGCGAACGGACGGCGGAGGACATCAAGATCGCCGCCGGCTCCGCGTTCCCGCAGCCCGAGGAGCAGGCGATTGCGGTCCGCGGCCGCGATCTGGTTTCGGGGTTGCCCCGGATCGTGCGGATGACCAGCACGGAAATCCGTGAGGCGATAGCCGAGCCAATCGCCGGCATTGTAGAGGCTGTGAAGATGACCCTCGAGCGGACGCCACCGGAGCTCGCCGCCGATATCGTCGACCGCGGGATCGTCATGGCCGGGGGCGGGTCGCTGCTCCGCGGCCTCGATCGGCTGCTCGCCGAGGAAACGGGGATGCCGGTGACGCTTACCGATGACCCGCTGGGCAGCGTGGCGTTGGGGATCGGAAGGGCGCTCGAGGAGCTCGAGACCTTGAAGAAGGTGCTCATCGCGAGGAAGAAGTCCTAGAGGGTGCTGTGTTCTTCGACGCTCGGGCTAGCCGTGCGAACTTTCCGGATAGCGCGCGGCGATGACCGTGAAGGACAGAACTGCGATGCGAACGATCTTGGGCGGTGTCGTGGCGCTTACCCCGCGTCATTTGTTCGTCCGTCCCGTCCTGCGGCGCGAATTAGAGCGATCCCCTCAATGCCTTCATCCGGCGCTGAGCTGGATCCGGAGCGTGTCCAACTAGGGTGTGCTCTGGGGGTGGGCCATCGGCGATGCCCCGGTGTCGTGGACGCCGAGCGAATCTGGTCGTCAAAACAGGAGATGACACGATGTCGAAACGGATCATAAGAACGGAACATGCTCCGGTAGCCTCCTGGCCTGCTTCGCAGGCCGTCGTGGCCAACGGTATGATCTTCGTTGCCGGCCAAGTGGCGATCGACCCGCGGACCGAGCAGCTCGTTCTGGGAGATACCCGGGTCCAGACGAAGCAGGTGATGGAAAACATTAGGGCCGTGCTCGAGGCGGCCGGATCCTCGATGGACAAGGTCGTCAAGGCGATCGTGTTTCTGCGAGATCTGAATCACTTCGGCGCCATGAACGAGGTCTACTGGCAGTACTTCCAAGAGAATCCGCCCGCCTGGTCGATGGTGCAGGTCGGTAGGCTGCGCAGCGGCGCGGCGGTCGAGATCGAGGTCGTAGCTCTGAGCTAAAAGTGCCGCGCTGGCGGGGATGCTGATCCGCGTGCTGGCGGGGCAACCGGGGTCGCAACCCAATCGTCACGCCAGCGGGGACAGTCCACGCGAACGCGGCACACGGCCACCCAAAACTGGGAGCCCAATCCCCCCGGTTGCGGCTGGGAGACACATGGGTTGTCGATGTCGACTTTCGACCGGTGATCCAGTCCGTCGGTCGATCGATTCGGCAGGTTTGGAGCGGGGTCCCCTGGCTCCCCTGAGGCTCGGCTTGCTCCGACGATTTCAGGAAAGTGGCGGCTCTTGCCGTCCTGGGTCTTGACCCGCAGTAGCAACTCCAGTCCTGGGCTCCCATTGAGGTTACCCGTGCCGGACGACCTCGCTGTGGGGCACGACGGTCAATGGCCCCTCCACGTGCCGGATCTCGAACCGGGAGACCTTCTCTTCGCGCCAGCAGCGAAACGAGACACGGGCACGTCCCACCTGAAGATGTTCCACTTCAACCGAGGTCAACCAGGGCGGCAGGGCGGGCGTCAAGTAGAGACGCTCCTGGGGGGCGTCGGCGCGGAGGCCGAGGATGGCCTGCAACAGCAGGAACGCGCTTCCGGACGCCCACGCCTGGGGAATATTGACACCCAGATACTGTACGGGGAACCCAAGCGCTTTTCGCCGGTGCCCGGACATGAGCTCGGGCAGCCGGTACCCTTGGAACAGGCTGGCGGCGTCGAAAATGCCATGCGCGATCTGGCCAACCGCGGCGTCGTACCCGTAGCGCTTGCAGCCTGCGGCGATGAGAGCATTGTCGTGCGGCCACACGGAGCCGCGTTGGTAGGCGAAGGGGTTGAACGCCGGATGGGAGGCACTGAGCGTCCGGACGCCCCAGCCGCTCCACATGTCCTCGGCCAGCAGCCGGGCCACAACGCGCCCCGCTCGGGAGGCCGGGGCGATCCCCGACCACAGGCAGTGGCCGGCATTGCTGACGACGCTCGCGATGCGCTGCTTGTGGGCGTCGAGGCCAAACGCGTACGTCCCTTCGTCCTCCATCCAAAACGCGTCGTTGAACCGCTTGAACAGGGCGTCGGCTTCGGCGTACAGATGCGCGGAGCGGGCCTCCTGCCCCAAGGATGCAAATAGGGCCGCCATCCGCTGCTTGGCGTCATAGACGTAGCCCTGAAGCTCGCACAGCGCGATGGGCGGCTCCACGGGGCGTCCATCACCGTACACTATTCCATCACCAGAATCTTTCCATCCCTGGTGTTTGATGCCGCGGGGAGATCGCGTCCGGTATTCTTGAAAACCGTCGCCGTCACGGTCGCCGTAGCGGTCCATCCATTCCAGACAGCGCTCCGCTGCTGGCAGGTACGTGTCCAGCAGCGTGCGGTCCCCCGTCCACAAGTAGGTCTCGTGCAGCAGAATGGGGTAAAGAAGCGTGGCATCCGCGCTCCCGTAGTACGGGGTGTGCGGGATCTGCCCAAATCGAGCCAGCTCGCCGACCCTCAGCTCATGAAGGATCTTGCCGGGGTCGGCGTCGCGAAAGTCGTCTGCGGTCGTCGCCTGGTACGCGGCCAGCGCCTCCAAGGCCCCGAGGCTGAACGATCGGTCCAAGCTCAGCGTCTGCAGCCCGGTGATGATGCTGTCGCGACCAAACAGGGCCACAAAGTACGGCGCGCCGGCCGCGACCACGCAGGGAGTCCCGGGATTCTGGCCCTTCATCAACAGGGAGACGAGGTCTTCGGCCGCCTGACGTACGGTACGCGTCATCATGTCGTCGCTGGTGCGTACGTGCGTGACGGCTGCCCGCCATCGTTTCTCAAACCCCGTGCGGTCCTCTAGTCCCGCCAGATAACATCGGGGCGGCGGAGCGAACGCGACCCCATCGACCTCAGGAATCAGGTAGGCGCACATGTGCCAGGGTTCCCCGGGCTGGAGGATGATGTCGAACTGCAGCATGGATCCCTCGTGGCGGCCCGGAGTGGAGTATCGTTCGAGCTGATAGGTGAATCCGGCTCGATAGTTGTCCCGGGAGTACGCGGCGTGCAGGCGCTGATGCTCGGGATCCCACTCCGTCAAAATCGTGCGCCGAATCCTGGGATGGTGACTCCGCACCTCAAACAGATCAGCAAAGTCGGTTCCAAGCTCAATCTCGAGCGTGAGCTGTACTGGGACGCGTCGATAATTGACCAGGTCCAGCTCTTCGTGCACCCCGCCGGAGACGGCCCGCTCGACAGAAAACCCCACGATGTGTTTCGGGATCGGCCCGGACGCGCTCAACAACGCGGGATTGGTGAATTCGAACCGGGCGGAGGAATGCGACACAGGAGACGAGGTCACCAAGGACCATTTTCGCCCGTTGATCTTGTAGCGGTAGTGGGAGAGAAACCGGACATCGCGGGTGAACAACCCCTGTTCCGTGGCCCCCCTGACGACCCCGTCCAGGCCGCTGACCATGAAGGTCTGCCCCCGGTTGATTGTGATGACATCCGGACCAACCTTGATCCCGGTGAGCATCCATTCCCTCCTG
>DASSXJ010000273.1 GCA_035703895.1 bacterium
CCGCCTCGGCCCGCTGGTCGGCGCGGCCCTCTTCCTGCTCCTGCGCGACTTCCTCTCCACATGGACCGACGCGTGGGGGGTCATCACCGGGGTGATCTTCATCGTCGTGATCCTCGTGTTCCGCCAAGGAATCGTCGGCACCATCGAACACCTGATGCAGTCGAGACAGATTCCGTCTCGCGTCGCCGCCTCGGCGGTCGAGCAGATCGAAAAAGCCGCGTCCGCCCCACGCTAGCCCCCTTCCGCCAGGAAAGCGCCGGACACCCTGCGAATGTATTGAGGGTCCCGTACGTCGCAATTCTCGGAGGGCCGCCATGCCGAAAGACCCCGAGCACACTCTCAAGGATGCGGTGTCCGCCTCGAAGCTGATGACCTACACGCGCGAGGTATCGCGCTGGGTCCGGCTCTCGGGCAGCGATGAAGAGGCGCACGCGTTCGATTACCTCGAAACCACACTGAAAGGATTCGGCCTCGCGGTCAGGCGCTACGAGCACGACGCTCTGGTCTCATGGCCCGGGACGGCGTCGCTCGAGATCCTCGGAGGCTCGCCGGAGCAGAAGGAGTGCATTACTCACGCGTTTTCCGCCTCGACCCCGCCGGGCGGGCTCGAGGCCGAGGTCGTGGATGCCGGAGGCGGAAGTTTCGGCCCGAACGTCCGCGGCAAGATCGCCCTGATTGACGGGCTGGCGATGCCGACTCGGGCCTGGGCCGCCGAGCAAGCCGGGGCGGTCGGCGCGATCTTCATCAACCCCCCCGAACTGCATGAGATGATTATCTCGACCGTGTGGGGCTCCCCGACCCCTGAGAACCTCCCGGCGCTCCCCAAGCTTGTCGCGGTGTCCGTCCGCAAGCCGGACGGTGAGGCGCTCCGGGAACGGGCCCGCACCGGCGACCTCAGGGTGCGCGTGCACGCGGCGGTCGATACCCGGTGGCGGAAGACACCGCTCCTCGTCGCCGACCTCATCGGACGGGACGAGCCCGACCGGTTCGTCTTGTTCAGCGGACACGTGGACTCGTGGCACTACGGGGCCATGGACAACGGCAGCGCGAACGCGGTGATGGTGGAGATGGCGCGCCTCCTGAGCCGCCGTCAACCGCGGCTGCGCCGCGGTGTCCGGTTCGCGTTCTGGTCGGGACATTCCCACGGCCGGTACTCGGGATCGACGTGGTACGCGGACACCCACTGGGACGATCTGTACCGGCACGCCGTCCTGCACCTCAATGTCGACTCTCCGGGCGGAGTCGGCGCTACCGTCCTCAGTGAGAATCTGACCATGGCTGAGACCTGGGGACTCGCGGCTCGCTGCATCAAGGACGTGAGTGGCCAGGACCTCCAGCGCCGCCGGATCAGCCGGATGGGAGATCAATCCTTCTGGGGGATTGGGGTGCCGTCGATGTTCATGGACGTCTCCGCCCAGCCCCCCGCCGCATCCGCAGCCGGGGACGCCCTCGCAGCCCTGAGCGGTGGGGCCTCGCATCATGGCGGGCTGGGCTGGTGGTGGCATTCGACCGAGGACACCCTCGACAAGATCGACAAGGAGAACCTCCGCAGGGACGCGCAGGTATACGCCCTCGTCCTGTGGCGGTGGTGCACGGCTCCGGTCCTCCCCCTCGACTACCGGGAGACGGCCGGAGAGATCAGGGCCACGCTGCGAGGGATCCAGGAAGCGGCCGGGGACGCGTTTGACATGGCACCGCCGCTCGACGCGATCCAACGGTTCGCTGCCGCGGCCGAGGGACTGGCCGGGGCGGCCGAGCGCATCGCCAACGTGTCGGGGCGCGGAACGCGAAAGCAGCGCGAGGCCGCGTCCACCCTCAACGACGCGTTGATGCAGATCGGCCGGGCGCTCATCCCGATCAACTACACCGCGGCCGGTCCGTTCGACCACGACCCGGCGGTGCCGGTGCCGCCGATCCCGCTGCTGCAGCCGGTGGCAGGCCTGCGGGAGGTGCGACCCGACACCGACGGCTACCTGACGCTGCAGACCAGGCTGGTCCGGAACCGGAACAGGGTGACCCACGCGATCAACACCGCGACTGAG
>DASSXJ010000274.1 GCA_035703895.1 bacterium
CGGCGAGGCAGCATGTATTGGGGAACCTTGAACTCCGTGGTGTGGCTGCGACCGGTCGAATGGTTCACCGCATCAAAGAGCCGCGCGGGCGCGAGGCCGGCCCGCGTCCCCAACGCCAGCGCCTCCGCGACGCTCCACGTCGTCGCCGCGGAGAGCAGGTTGTTGATCGTCTTGGCCGTATCACCGTCCCCGGGAGCGTCACCGACGTGGACGATATGCCTGCCCAGGCGCTCGAGGATCGGCCGGCACGCCTCCAAGAGATCCGCCGGGCCGCCGACCATGATGCACAGCGTGCCCTCGACCGCGCCCCGGACGCCGCCGGAGACCGGCGCGTCGAGGACGCGCACGCCCGTCCGCGCGAGATCCGCCGCGACCCGGCGGGTGGTGAAGGGATGGGACGATGTCATCTCGATGAGCACCTGTCCGCCGCGCATCACGCCGCCGAGACCATCCGTTCCATACACGGCGCGCTCGACGGCCGGCGGATCCGGCAGCATCGTGATCACCACGTTCGTGCCGGCCGCGGTGGCGGCAGCACTATCGGCGGGCTCGGCGCCGTCCCGGCACACCTCCGCGACCGCCTCGGCCCGGACGTCGTACGCCGTCACCCGGTACCCTGCGGCCAGCAGCCGGCGCGCCATGGGCGCGCCCATCTTGCCAACTCCCACAAGCCCGACGTGCGATAGAGCGTCCGGGGGCATCGTCCTGGATCACCTCTCAGCGAGTCAACGCTCCACGACCGGGTCGAGGGCGTCGCGCAGGCCGTCTCCGACGAAGTTGAGGCTGAGCAGGGTGGCGGCAAGCGCCAGACCGGGGGCGATCACCAGGCGAGGGTACGACTCGATCGAGTCGACGCCCTCCGCGATCATGGTCCCCCAGCTTGGGACGGGGGGCTGCACCCCGAGCCCGAGGAAGCTCAGCCCCGCTTCCGCGATGATGAAGGTCGGAATGAGAAGGGTCACCATCACGATGATGGGAGCGGCGATATTGGGCAGGAGGTGGATCCCCATGACACGGCGGTCGGCGGCCCCCAGGCTTTGGGCGGCCAGCACGAACTCGCGGTGCCGCAGGGTCAGCACCTGCCCTCGCACGACGCGGGCGACGTCGAGCCAGCCGACGAGGGCGAGCGCCATGACGATGGCCGTCACGCCGCGCGTATCGTGATTGAGCGCATGGAGCCAGACAAGAGGCCCGTGGCGGATGGTCGGCAGAAAGGCTGTGAAGAACGTCTGGAGTAAGACGACGAGCAGGAGGAAGGGAATCGCAAACACGATGTCCACGACCCGCATGAGCAGCAGGTCGAGCGTGCCCCCGAAGTATCCGGCAACAAGCCCGAGCGGGACCCCGGCGGCGAGCACCAAGGCGGCGCTCGCCAGCCCAACGCTCATCGACACGCGAGCGCCGTACATCAGGCGGCTGAGCACGTCGCGGCCGAGCGCGTCCGTCCCCGCCCAGTGGGCGCGGCTGGGGGATCGGTAGGTCGCAAACAAGTCCTGCCGATCGTACCCGTACGGAGCGGACACCGGCGCGCTGATCGCGATCAGCGCCACGACCACCAGAAACGCCGCCCCCACGAGGGCCATCCGATGCGCCGCAAACCTTCTGAGAGCGCGGCTCCCGCTGCGGCGGTACGCCGGCCGGAGGAGCGTCTCGGGCGCCGACCGCAGCGACCCCAACGGGGACGAATCACTCATATCTCACCTGCGGATCCAACGCCGCATAGGTCAGGTCGACCAGGATGTTCATCGTGATAATCACCACGCCGAAGAGCAGCGCCAACCCCAAGAGGACCGGGTAGTCGCGGCCGGTCGTGGCCAAGACAAAATACCGGCCGATCCCGGGCACCCGGGTGATCGTCTCGACGAAGAACGATCCGGTGATCACGTCGGCCACGAGAATGCCGGAGACGGTAGCAATCGGCACGAGGGCGTTGCGGAGGGCGTGCCTGATGACCACCCCCCTGCCCGAGACACCTTTCGCCCGGGCCGTGCGAATATAATCCTGCCCCAGCACTTCCAGCAGCGACGTCCGCAGGTACCGGGCCAGCGTCGCGCCTGGGCGAAAGGCGATCGCCGCCGCCGGGATGACCACGCGGAGGTCAAGCACCCCGCCCCATCCCCCGGTTGGCAGCCAATGCAGGAGGACGGCGAGCACCGTCACGAGGATCGTCGCCATCACGTAATTCGGGATGGAGATGCCCACCACCACGATCCCCATCGCGGCATAGTCAACCGGCGTGTTGCGGTACACGGCGGCCAGGGTGCCCAGCGGGATCCCGAACGCGACCGCCCACACCATCGCCACGGCTCCAAGCTGCACGGAGACGGGGAAGAAGTCCGAGATGATCTCCGAGACATCGCGGGCGGCGTTCACGTACGACGGACCGAGCGATCCGTGGACGGCGTCCCGGAGGTAGAGGAGATACTGATCCCAGAGCGGTTCGTTGAGATGGAACTTGAGCCGGATGTTCTCGATGACCTGCGGGGCCAACGGCTTCTCAGCGTTGTCCCAGGGCCCCCCCGGCGTCGCGTGCACCAGGAGAAACGCGACCGTGTACACGACCGCCATCGTGGGGACGGCGAGCAGGAGACGCCGGACGAGGTAGGCTCCCACGGATGCGCCGGATTATGGGAGCGCTGCGCCGGCCTCGCCGGCGCAGCGCCCGCGAAACCTTAGTGCTCGAGGATCTTCACGCGGCCGAACGTCCCGAACCAGGCCGCCGCAGCGGGAGGCAGCCGGAATCCCTGCACCCACGGCTTCACCGCCACGATCACACCCAGGTGATAGACGGGAAGCGCCGGCAGATCCGTGTTGAGAATTTTCTCTGCCGACTCGTACATCTGCTTCCGCTTGGCGGGGTCTGCCTCGCCCGAGCCCTTGCGGATCAACGAGTCGAACTGGTCGTTCCGCCACTTCGTGTAAAAGAAATCCTGATCTGAGTCAAACAAGATGTTGGCCCAGTTGGCGGGGTCCTCGAAGTCCGATCCCCAGCGGCTGAGGTAGAAGTCGTACGGCTGCTTCGCCCACGAAGCCCGGGCGGCGTTGAACTCCTTCGACTCCATCCGCTGCAGGGTCAGATTGATCTTCAGGGTATCGTGCCACATCTGCTGGAGGGCCTGCGCGACCAGGTCGAAGGTCACCAGCTTCGGCCAGGCCAGCCGCACCTCCGGAAACCCCTGCCCGTCCGGATACCCGGCCTCGGCTAGGAGCTGGCGCGCCCGGTCCGGACCCCCCGTGAGCGGCGGCGTGGAAAGGTACCCGATCGTCCCGGGGGGCGTGATCGTCGGCGCGGGGTCGTAGATGCCGCGGAGGACCTCGCTGGCCACCCGCTTGTGATCGATCGCCAGGTACAGGGCTTGGCGGACTTTGGCCTTGCTGAGCGGCGACTTGGTGTTGGTCGTGTCGCAAAACACCATCGCCGTTCCGGACCACCGGTACTTCTGCAGCTGCTTGCTCAGGGCGGGAGACTTTCGCACCCGCTCGATGTCACCGGGCTGGATCTGGTCGGTGACGTCGAGCTCGTTGTTCTCGAACGACGGCAGGCTGGTGCGGAACGGGTCATCGGTGAGCGTGAACACCACCCGTTGGAGTGTCGGCTTGGCGCCCCAGTACTTCGGGTTCGCGACGATCACGAGCTCTCGGTCGTGCTCCCATTTCTGCAGCATGAACATCCCGTTGCCCACGTGGTTGCCGGCCTCGACCCATTTCTTGCCGTACTTCTCGACCTGCCAGCGGGGCACCGGCATGAAGTTCCAGGTGGAGACAAGCCGCGGGAAGTACGCGGCCGGCTCGGAAAGGGTCGCCCGAAGGGTGAGCGTGTCCACGGCCTTGACCGCCACGGTATCGCGGTCCTTCGTCTTGCCCTTGTTGAAGTCGAGCGCCCCCTTGATCGGATAGAATGCGGAGGCATAATCGCTGGCGGTCTCCGGATCCGCGACGCGCTTCCACGCATACTCGTAATCCGCCGCGGTCACAGGGTGTCCGTCCGACCACTGCATCCCCGACCTGAGGTGGAACGTGTACGTCAGGCCGTCTTTGGACACGTCCCAGGACCGGGCGGCCAGCGGGACGATGTGGCCGGTGTCGTCGAAGGTGAACAGTGGATCGAAGAGGGCCATGCCGATCAGAATCTCCGGCCGGGCCTCCATGGTGGCCGGATCGAAGTGCAGCGGCTCTTGATCGGGGTAGCGGAGGATCTGCTTCGCCGCCGGTGCGAGCGCCGCGGCGGCGGGCTCAGGCTCGGAGAGGACGGCGCCCGCCGCGATGGCCGTGCCGAAGAGCCCGGTCAGCTTGACGAACTGCCGCCGGGTGATCAGGCCGCGCTCATAGTATCCATGCCAGGGGAACGCAATCCGCTCATCTGCCATCGGGGTCCCTCCAACCTCCAGCGCTATTGGTGTCGGGCCTGTTCGGGGCGTTGAGAAGAGTTTCCTTGTCACCGTTTCACGGCCCCGAACGTCAGGCCGGAGACGATGTGCCGCTGCACGATGAGGGTGAGGATGATCACCGGCAGCGTGATCATCGTCGCCGCGGCGGCGAGCGGTCCCCAGCTGATCTCCTCGTAGCTGATCATGTTGAAGACCGCGATGGGCAGGGTGCGCGTGTGCCTCCCGGCAAGGATCACGGAGAACAGAAAGTTGTTCCAGGAGAAGATGAAGCTGAGGATGGCCGCGGCCACGATGCCCGGCCGCACCAGGGGGAGCGCGATTCGCCAGAACGCGCTGTAGTAGGAGCACCCGTCGATCAAGGCGGCGTGCTCTAGCTCCTCGGGGACGTCCTCGAAGAAACCGATCAAGACCCAGATGATCAGGGGGAGGCTCACCACCAGGTGGGTGAGGATGAGGGCCGGGTACGTGTCCACCAGATGGAGGTGCCGGAAGAGGATGTACCAGGGGATCAGGTAACTGATCCCGGGGATGATCCGGGCCACGAGGACGGTGAGGGCGAGACCCTGCTGCCGCCAGCGGGCGATGCTGAACGCCGCGGGCAGCCCAACGATCAGACCGAGTGCGGTGCTGCCGGCCGCCACGACCGAACTGTTCCAGACGTACAGGACGAAGGGGTTCTTCTGAAAGACCTCCGCGTAGTTCTTGAAGGTGACGGCAAAGCGGAAGAAGTGGGGCGGGTATCCCGCCGCCTCTACCTGGGTCTTCAGCGACAGCGTGACCATCCAGTAGAACACGAACACGGTCGGCAGCATCGCCAGGCACACGAGCGCGTAATATCCGGCCGTGCGGAGCACGTCGGTGATGCGCCGCTTCTTCGGGCCGAGCGCCGCGACGGCGACACCCGCTACCATTCGGTCCGGCGCACCTTCATCAAGATCAACGAGGCTCCCATCACGATCGCGAACAAGGCCACCGCCATCGAGGACGCGTACCCGATGTTGAAATACGAGAACGCCTGGTTGAACAGCAGGAGGTTGATCGTCTCCGACGCGTTCGAGGGCCCCCCCTGCGTCATGATAAAGATGATGTCGAACGTCTTGATCGCGTCGATAGCGCGGAAGAGGACGGCCACGATGAGGATCGGACGCAGGAGCGGCAGCGTAATATGCCACAGGATGGTCGGCCCCGAGGCGCCGTCGATTACCGCCGACTCATAGGGTTCCCTGGGCAGCGCCGCCAGCCCGGCGAGCGCGATCAGCATGACGAGCGGCGTCCATTCCCACACGTCGACGAGCGCGAGGGCGTAGAGGGCCGTGTGGCTGCTGTACGTCCACTTGAGCGGTCCCACGCCGACGCGGGTGACGAGGTAATTCATCACGCCGAGCGTGGGGTGGTACATCATCACGAAGATCAGCGCGATCGCCGTGGGCGTCGCCACCATCGGGAGAATCGAGAGCGTTCGCACGAGCCCCCGCCCCCAGAACTCCCGGTTGAACAGCAGCGCCATCGCCACCCCAAGCACCGCCTCGCCGGAGACCACGAGCGCCGCGAAGTACAGCGTCCGAAAGAAGGCCTCCCGGAACCTCGGGTCCGCGAAGGCGAGATGCTGGTAGTTGGCCAGGGCGATGAACTTCGGCAGCGTCACGCTCGAGGCGTACCATTCCTGCAGGCTCATCCACCCGGTATACAGCACCGGATAGACGATGATCAGGGCCACCGCGACCACCGCCGGCGCGGGGAAGATGAACCGAGCATACCGGTGGGCGAGTCGCGCGCATCGCGCCCCGAACCCGGTCGGGGCGGGGACGGCAGACGGACGTACGGCGCCGGTGTTGGGGAACGCGGCTACTTCTCCGTCTTGTCCAGCATCTCCTGAAACTGCTTGTTGGCGTCGGCGATCACGTCCGCCGATTTGGCGCCCTCGATGGCCTTCTGGATGGCCACCCCGATGATGTCGCGGTACTGCGTGACGTCGACGATCTCGGGGAGCCCGGGGCGGCTGATCTTCAAGCTTTCCTGGTACGCTTGGTACCAGCCGATCGGCATCTTGGCCTTGGCTTTGACTTCGGGCAGCCCCCAGGTCGAGGCGCGGCCGACCCCCACCCCGCCCAGCAATTCCCGGTTGCAGTTCTTCTTGCTGGTCGCCCACTCGGAGAACAGGTACGCCGCTTCTTTGTGCTTGCTCTGGGCGCTCACCGCCATCGCGTTGGTAAAGGTCGGCGCGAATCGCCCGGCGGGGCCCGACGGGAGCGGCGCGTACCCGACCTTGCCGACGATTTTGGACTTGGTGGGATCCTCGAACTGGTTCGCGAAGTTCACCCCATCGATGTACATACCGACCTGCCCCTGAATGAAGGCGGCGCTGCACTCATACCAATTGAAGTTGACCACGCCGGGGGGCGCGTATTTCCGGAGCATCCCCGCATACCAATCCATGGTCTTGATCCACTCGGGGGTGTTCATGGCCGACTTGCGGTCCGGGGTGAGATACTTGCCCCCCATCGCGAAGAGGACGAACGCCCAGGGGGTGGCGTTCGCGTTCTTGAGCCCGCGCATCACGAATCCGTACGTGCTCGGCGGATTGTGGAGCGCCTTGGCGCGGTCCTCCAGTTCGTCGAGGGTCTTCGGCGGCCCCCAGCCCTTTTGATCGAAGAGGTCCTTCCGGTAGAACATGACGAACGGATCGGGGAAAGTCGGGAGGGCGCTGATCGTCTTGTCGGGCTGAGTGACGGCGTCGACCGCCCCCTTGGTGATGTCGTTCCAGGCGTAGTCCTCGGCGGTCAGGGTCTTGTCCTGGAGGTAGGCGTTCACGGGCTGGAACCACCCCGACTTCCAGAACCGGCGCTTCTCCACGTGCATGCTCGCGTGCCACGCGTCGATGTCCCCCGCCCCGGAGGTCATCTGCACGACCAGCTTCTCCCGCCCCTGGACCTCGGGGATGACCTCGTGCTGGAGCTTCATCCCGGTGAGCGACTCGAACTCGGGGAAGTACTTCTCGATCTCGTCCACCCAGGGATGCTTGTAGAAGAGCAAGGATAATGTCGTGCCTTTGTAGCGTTGCCAGTTGACGCTCTCGGCCTGGACCGGGGAGGGCGCGAAGGGCGCCATCGCCGCCCCGGCGGCCGCTCCAACAGCCGCGGCCGTTCCGAGCCGGATGGCCTCCCGACGGGTCATTGTCCCGGAGCCGGCGCGTTTCCGTTGGGCCGTCATATGTCCCTCCTCGATGAGGCTCACCTCTGCTGGGACCAGTGCGTCGATGTTTGCCGGGGCTCCCCCAATCTCCTTGTGACGCGGGGCAAGTGGGCGCCTGCTGCCTTCGGTGGGTGGATCGAGACCGAGGTACCGCCTGGTACGGCTCCGAAAGAGGGTACATAGCGTGCAGTGAGAGGAACGGCGCGCCGGGGCGTCGCGCGAGCCCCTGGCGCGCCATCATCGCGACACGGGGGAGTCCCACGGATCGCGAATCTGGTATCGACGCCCGCACGTATGCCGGGCTTTTTCTGGTCACGCTGGCGACGCTCGTCTACGAAATCCTCCTGACGCGCGTCTTCAGCGTGACGATGTGGTACCACTACGCGTTTATGGCGGTCTCGCTGGCCTTGTTTGGCACGACGGTCGGCGCCATTCTCGTGTACGTCTCCCCCGGCATCTTCTCCCGCGAACGGACGAGCCGGCATTTGGCGCTGAGCGCCCTGTTGTTTGGGATCTCGAGCCTCACAAGCCTCGGGGCGCACTTGATGATGCCGGTGGACGGCGCCCGGATGCAGGGGATCCTGATCTTCACTTACCTCGTCATCGCCGTCCCGTTCGTGTTCAGCGGAATCTGTGTCTCGCTGGCGCTGACGCGGTTCCCAGAGAAGGTGAGCGCCCTCTATGCCGCCGACCTCTCCGGCGCGGCGTGCGGGGGACTCCTGTTCATTTATCTGCTACGTGTGACCGACGCCCCCGGGGCGGTGTTCGTGGTCGCGGCCCTGGGGTGCGCCGCCGCGGCCTTCTTTGCGTCTGCGCAAGAGCGCAGAGGGGTGCTGCGGATCGCTGTGGCAGGCGGCCTCGCGCTGGCGGTCCTGGGCGCGGCGCAATCCATCCTGGTCCGCGAGGAACGTCCGCTGCTTCGGCTGACCTGGGCCAAGGGACACCACGAGGTGCACACGCTGTACGAGAAATGGAATTCGTTTTCGCGCATCAGGGTAAGCGGCGACCCGAACGTCCCGGGAGCGCCTGCGGGGTGGGGGCTGAGCCCGCGATACGACCCCGGGCATAAGGTGCGCCAACTCATGCTCACCATCGACGCCTCGGCGGCGACCTGGCTCACGGCCTTCGACGGCGACGTGCAGACGCTGGGGCACCTGCGCTACGACATCACGAACCTCGCCCACTACGTGCGGCACGATGCCAAGGTGCTGGTGGTCGGCTCCGGTGGGGGAAGAGACATCCTCTCGGCCCTCGCCTTCCGGCAGCGCTCGGTGGTAGCCGTCGAGATCAACCGCAACATTATCGACGCGGTGAACAGGCGGTTCGGGCAGTTCACCGGCCACCTGGACCGGGACCCGCGGGTGACCTTTGTCAACGACGAAGCGCGAAGCTACATCGCCCGGCAGCGCGATCGGTTCGACATCATCCAGATCTCCCTCATCGATACCTGGGCCGCCACCAGCGCCGGGGCGTTTGTCCTGACAGAAAACTCGCTGTATACGCGGGATGCCTGGACGCTGTTCCTGCAGCGGCTCTCGCCACGAGGCGTGCTCAGCGTGTCGCGCTGGTATTTTCGTGATCGACCGAGCGAGGTCTACCGGCTGGCCACCCTGGCCACAACGGCGCTGGCACGATCGGGGGTGGCGGATCCCCGATCGCATATCGTGATCGCCCGGAACTTGAATCCAAGCGGAAATCGTAACGTGCCGGACGGGATCGGCACCATCCTCGTGAGCCGGGCGCCGTTCTCCACGGCCGATCTGGACGCGCTGGACGCCGAGGCCCGGACGATGCAGTTCGACCTCGTCCTCACACCGCGCGCGGCGCTCGACCCTACCTTCGCCACGATCGCCTCGGGGAGCAACCTCGAGGCGTTTACCGCGCGCTTCCCGATCAACATCGCGCCGCCTACCGACGACAGCCCGTTCTTCTTTCACATGCTCCGCCTGCGCGACGTCTTCAACCCGAGGATCTGGCTCCCGGGGGAGCGCAACATCAACATGAGCGCCGTGGCCACGCTGGGGACCTTGTTGGTCCTGGTGATTGTCCTCACCGCGCTGTGCGTCGTCGTCCCGCTCGTCCTGACGACGAGAGGGAGTCCGATCGACGGCGCCGCGCCCCTCTTCGCCTTTTTCGCCAGCATCGGGCTGGGGTTCATGCTCGTGGAGATCTCACAGATGCAGCGTCTCATCATCTTCCTGGGCCATCCGACCTACAGCCTGTCGGTCGTGCTCTCGACCCTCTTGCTCGCCAGCGGCCTAGGCAGTTATTTGACCCGGAAGACGGGCCATCGCGGGGCATCCGGGGCGGGCGGCCTGCAGTTGGCGGCCCTGCTCGGCCTGCTGGTGCTCTTCGGGGCGTTAACGCCGCGTGCGATCGTCGTGTTTGGGGAGGCGACGACCCCGATCAGAATCCTGGTCGCCGCCGGCGTGCTGTTCCCCCTTGGCCTCGGCATGGGGATGGCGTTTCCTTTGGGGATGAAGATCGCCTCGGCGCGGTGCGGGAACCTGACCCCATGGTTCTGGGGGATCAATGGCGCCATGTCGGTCTGTGCGTCCGTGCTCGCAGTGGCGATCGCATTGAATTGGGGGATCGCCGCGGCGTTCTGGAGCGGCGTCGCCTGTTACGCCGTGGCGGCTCTCGCGTTGGTCATGGCCGGCCGGGAGGCGGTCGTCCCTGTGCCCATTCCCTCCCCCGCCCCACACGCGGCCGGCCGCCAGACCGGCTAGGTCTGGAGGGGGTGCCGGAGGGAGGCGATCGCGAGCCCCGCGATCAGCAGAGCGGCGGCGAGCCCGGAGGCGAACGCTGTGGCCTCCACCGGCTGCGACACCCACGCCACGCTGCGGGCGAGCTTCTTGTAGACATCGCGCAGACTCCCGCCCGACGTCGGGTGGAAGTACTCCCCGCCCGTACGGTGAGCGACCGCCCGGAGGGTGTCCTCATCCAAGGGGCCGCCGATAACGAACCGGTTTTCCGTGATCGGCACGCCGATCCCGACGGTATACACGGTCACTTCCTCGCGCCGCGCGAGGTCCGCCGCGACGAGCGGGTCCATCCCGGCGTTGTTCTGCCCGTCGGAGAGCAGGACGACGAACCCGGGGGGCCTGGGACCCGGGGGCATCGGAGGGAGCGTGCCATCCGGCAGTGGACGGACGCGTCCCGGAAGGGCGGCGACGGCTTCCATGAGCCCGTCGCCGATCGCGGTCCGGTGCCTCACGCTGATCGCGTCGATTGCCGCCTGCAAACGTTCATGATCGGTGGTCGGCAGCATGTGCACGGTGGCGTACCCGGCAAAGGTCACCAGTCCGATCCTGATCCGACCCGGAAGCGCGGTAACGAACGCCTTCGCGGCCGCCTTGGCCGCCTCGAGGCGGCTCGGAGCGACATCGCGGGACAGCATGCTGCCGCTCACGTCGATGGAGAGCATGATCGCCGACTGGTCCGAGGGAAGCCGCATTGGAACGGTAGGCCGTGCCATCGCCGTGGTGAGGGTGGCGAGCCCCAGCAGGAACAGCGCGGCGGGGATATGCCGCCAGGCGGATCGCCGCGGCCCCACGGCCGCGGCCAGCATCTCGACCTCGGAGAAGCGGACCGGGACCCGGGTCCTCCGACGCAGCAGCCAGAGGTACGCGGCGGCCAGCAGCGGCAGAAGGGCGAGGCCCCACAGAAACGCCGGCCACTGGAACGCGACCGCGGGCGTGCTCATGCAGGCGACCCTCTCAATCCCGGGGCTCAGCGCGCGAACGCCGCGAGGCCCCAGCTTCCATATAAGAATAGGACCAGCCCAGTCGCAACCAGCGCCCAATCGGCCGCCCGCTGCGCCCGGGGGCCGCTGAGATAATCGTGCGCGATGGTCCGGAGGCCGTTACACCCATGATAGAGCACGATCCCCAGCAGAAGCCAGTCGACGCCGAGGAGGACACCGCGCCGCAGGGAGACCGGATACAACGCATAGTGGACGCCCAGGTGGATCCCGACGAGGACGACGAGCAGCAGGCCGCTCGCCCGCTGCAGCACCCAGAGTAGCGCGCTCACGACCCGGCCTCAGAGGACATGAAAGGCGCCCCGCAAGACGGCGGCGGCCGCGGCCGCCGCCGCGAGCGCGACAAAGATCCAGAACGCACGGCGGCCCCGCATCCGCTCGACCCCGAGGTCGACCAGCACGACCCGGATCCCGTTGGCGGTGTGGTACGCGAGCCCCAGGACCAGCACGCTCAGCACCGCGGGGTGCAGCAGAAATCGGAGGAGCGGCGCGAGCGCCTCGGGGTGGCGCCCTGCGCGGGCGATGGTGACGACATGCCAAACGACGTAGGCGGTCAGGGCCACGCCGGTCAGGCGCTGCGCCCACCACGCCCAGATCCCCCAGCGCGGGTGCGCGGGCCACAGCTCCGCGTAGGCCTGGGTCCGCCGCTCCTTGGGAACGGGATACACGCCGTCCTATCCCGGGCGCAGCCCAACGAGGCGCCGCATGGCGCGCGAGGCGAGGATCCGCTTCACCTGCTCGATCGCCTGGGTGGGATCGAGCCCCTTGGGGCACAGGTCCGCGCACGTCCCATGTGTGTGGCACCGCCAGCACCCACGCGCGCTGTCGAGCGCCGCGAGGCGCTCCTCGTTCCCAGCTCCGCGCGAATCGGCGAGGAGGCAGAGGGCCCGCGTCATCGCCGCGGGACCCAGAAACCCCGGGTGCATACCAACGACATCGCACGCGGCGTAACAGATGCCGCACGAGATGCATTCGCGGTGCCGGTCGATCACCCGGCGCTCGCGGCTCTCCGGTTGGACCCCGGCCTCGTCTGAAGGGTTAGGCCCCGGAATGAACTCGGGATGGACCGCGCGCCAGGCGTCGAAGAACGGCGCGAAATCGACCACCAGATCTCGGATCACGGGGAAATGCCGGAGCGGCTCGACGACCACGACCTCTTCCGGAATCGCCGACAGCCGGGTGCTGCACGCCAGCCGCCCCACCCGGTTCACGGTCACGCTGCAGGTCCCGCACATGCCCGCCCGACAGGCGTAGCGGAAGGCGAGGCCGCGGTCAGAGTAGCGGTGGATGTGCAGGAGGCCATCGAGCACGGTCATGCGGGCACTCTCGGGCACCTCGTAGCTCTGGAACGCGCGGCCGCCGGTGCCGTCCGACCGGGCCACGCGGACGCGCCTGACTTTCGTCATCGGTCGGCCTCCGCGAGCGCATCGGCCGGATTCATGCGGGTGAGGCAGACGGGGCGGACGGCGAGGCGGGGGCCGTCGCCCCCAGACCGCATCACGACGTGCGCGAGCCACTCCCGGTCATCCTGGGCGGGAAAGTCTGCGCGGTAGTGCGCGCCTCGGCTCTCCGTGCGGGAGGCGGCCGCCCGCGCGATCAATGTGGACGCGACGAGCAGGCTGTGAAGGTTGAGCGCCGCGGCCCACTCGACGTTGGCTTCGCGGGAACCGTGGACCCCGATCGTCCCGGCGCGGGTGGTGAGCTCGGCCAGTTCCGCGATCGCCTCATCCAGGAGGCGCCCGTCACGCACGACCCCGACCTTGTCCCACATCAGCCGGCGCAGCCGGTCGAGCAGGTCATAGGCGTCGGCGCCGCGTTCGCGGCGGAGCGGCGCGGATGCCTGCGCGATGTGCCGCTCAGCCTCCCGCTCGTCCCGCGGGATGCGCGGCCGCGCTCCGACCTCCTCGGCGATCACGTCGCCGGCCAGCGCGCCAAAGACGAGGGACTCGGCCACCCCGTTTCCCCCCAACCGGTTCGCGCCTTGAACCCCCGAAGCGTCTTCTCCCGCGGCGTACAAACCGTCGAGCGTCGTCCGGCACCGCGCGTCGATCCGCACGCCGCCCATGAGATAATGGGCGGTCGGTGAAATCTCCACGCGGCCGCGCGCGAGATCGTATCCGGCGGCGCGCGTCCGCTCCACCATCCCCGGGAAGGCCTGCGCGATCTCGTCCTGATCGAGGTGGCTCAGGTCCAACCACACCCCACCCAACGGCGACCCGCGCCCCTCCCGGGCCTCCAGGTAGCAGGCGCGCGAGACCACATCTCGCGTGGCCCGCTCCATCCGCGCGGGATCGTAGCGCTCCATGAAGCGCTCGCCGAGAGCATTGTAGAGCCGGCCCCCGACGCCGCGCAGCCCCTCCTCGAGCACCATGCCGTGGAGCTCGGAGCCCTCGACGACCAGCCCGGTCGGGTGGAACTGCACCATCTCCATGTCCATCACTTCTGCGCCCGCGGCGTACGCCATGGCGATCCCGTCCGTGCTCTTCTCGCGCGACGGGGACGAGACCGCATACATCGTCGGCCCCCCTCCGGTCGCGAGCAGCGTCGCGCGCGCTTCGGCCACGAGAAATCGTCCGCGGCGCATGTCGAGCAGGACGCTGCCGCAGACCCGCGCTTCGCCGTGGTCACGGAGCAGGCCGACGGCGCGGTGGTCTTCCAGCACGCGGACCCGGCGGCCGAGGACCGCGTCGCGAAGCCGCTCCATGATCTCGATCCCGGTCAGGTCACCGCGGTGCACGGTCCGATCGAACGACTGTCCCCCGAAAGGCTTCTGGTGGATCGAGCCGTCGGGAGCGCGGTCGAAGAAGCACCCGTACCGGCTCTCGAGCTCGCGGATCATCGCAGGGGCCCGCGTGACGAGGATCCAGGCCAAGTCCTGCTCGTTCAGGAACGCGCCCCCGGCGATGGTATCTGCGAAATGCCGTTCAAAGGAGTCGGCCGGGTTGAGGACGGCGTTGTACCCACCCTGCACCATCCGCGTGCAGCCGCTCTTCGCGAGCAGGCCTTTGACGGCGATCGTCACGTCGAGCGCCGGCGCGCGTTCCGTCAGGTGCAGGGCCGCACAGAGGGCCGCCCCGCCGCCGCCCACGATGAGCACGTCGGTGGCGAGCACGTCACCGGCCACCGGATGGGGCTCCTCCGCCGGCGCCCTTGTCGATCAACCCGGACAACCGTTCCCGCGCCGTCTCCGCGATGCGCGCGTAGGCGCTCTCGCCGTGACTGTCGATCGAGACGAGCAGGGGCCCGAGGTCGCGGAAGCGGAACTGCCAGAGGCACTCGGGCATCAGGTCTTCCCAGTAAACCGCCTCGATCTCCTCGAGGTGCGTCGTCTCCCACGCGGCGGCCCCCCCGACGATGCTCAGATACACGCCGCCGTATTCCCGCATCGCGCGGACGCTCCCCGCCGGCAGGCCGCCCTTGCCGATGATCGCCCGTACGCCGTACTCGTGCAGCAGGCCGGCCGTGAACCTGTCCATGCGCGCGCTCGTCGTTGTGCCGACCGAGACCGCCTCGTAGCGTTCGCCGACCCTGCGGACGTTGGGAGCGGTGTGCAGGAGCACGCCGCCGCGGAGGTCCACCGGGGGCCGCTCGCCTTTGTCGAAGATCCGGATCAAGGTCGCATCGCGCAGACCGAAGACGGTCCCGGTGAGGAATACCCAATCCCCGACCCGAAGGCGCCGGACCCCCGCTTCGTCGAGCGGCGGGGTCATCTGGATCTCAGCCATGATGCCGGCTGCCGGCGGGGCCGAACTCTGCCCGGCCGTCCGCGTGAATCCGCGCCGTGGCCCGCAGGCCGCGCCAGCACTGCATGTTTACGGCCACGGGGTTGTGCGTGATGTGCGTGTACGCGTGCTCGATGTGCACGGCGAGCGCGGTGGTGTCGCCGCCGAGCCCCTGGGGGCCGATCCCGAGCGTGTTGATGCCGGCGAGCAGATCGTCCTCGAGCGCGCCCAGGTGAGGGTCCGGGTTCCGGGTGCCGATCGGCCGGATCGACGCGCGCTTCGCCAGCGCCACGCAGAGGTCCGCGGATCCGCCCACCCCGACGCCGACGATGCACGGCGGGCAGGGATTGGCGCCGGCCTCGACCACGCTCTCCAATACGAACCGCCGGACTCCCGCCACGCCGTCCGCGGGGGGGAGCATCTTTAGGAAGCTCATGCTCTCCGATCCCGATCCCTTGGGGATGCAGAGGATGTCCACCCAGTCCACGTTCGGCACGAACTCCCAGTGGATCGCCGGAATCCGGTAGCCGGTGTTGGTCTGCGGGTTTTCGCGCGTGACCGGGTGGCACACGCTGGACCTGAGCGGGTACTCGCGCGTGGCCCTCTCGGTGCCCCGCCGGATCGCGTCCCCCACCCTGGCCCCGTCGACGCGAAGGCCCGTGCCCACGCCGATGTAGTAGATCGGGGTCCCCGTGTCCTGGCAGACGAGCGTGTCCCGCTCGTCGGCGAGCTCGACGTTCCGGAGGATGATGCCGAGGAGCTGGCGGGCTACGGTCGACCGTTCCCGCTCGTAGGCGCGCGCGAGCGCCGCGCGGATATCGGCCGGGACATCCTTCAGGGCGCCGATGTACAGCGCCTTCGTCGTTTCCTCGACCGCGCCGTAGAACCCGGTCGCCACGGACACGCCGGCGTCCCCCGGCGTCACGCGCTCATGCCCCATCGTTTGATCGTCCTCTCTTCAGCCGCCCGGAAGATGCCGTGCTCGACCACGAGCCCGATCAGCACGATCGTCGCCAGCCCCGCAAACACGGCCGGGGTCTCGAGATAATATCGCTTTTGATAGATGTACCACCCGAGTCCTCCTTTGCCGCCGATGACGCCGAAGACCAATTCTGCCGCGATGAGCGTGCGCCACGCGAACGCCCACGCGATCCGAAGGCCGGTGAGGATCGAGGGGAGCGCCGCCGGAACGTAGATCGCGGCGGCGAGCGGCCAGCCGCGGAAGCCGAGGTTGCGCCCGACGAGCACCAGCGTCGGGGGCACCGTCACGAACCCGGTCCGCACGCTGAGCGCCATCGGCCAGATCGTGGCGTGCACCAACACGAAGATCATCGAGTTGATGCCGAGCCCAAACCAGAGGAGCGCGAGCGGAAACAGCGCGATCGCCGGGAGCGGGTTGAACATGCTCGCCATGACCTCGAGGAGATCCCGCCCGAACCGGGTGAACAGGGCGATCATGGCGAGCACAAACGCCCCCGCGACGCCCACCCCCATCCCGAGCAGCAGGACCTGGAGCGAGCGCCCCGCGTAGATCACCAACTCTCCGCTGCGGAGGCCGTCCAGCCACACGGAGAACACCGTCGTGGCCCGGGGGAAAAGGAGGGGGTTGGCATGGAGCGCGCGGGGGAGGACCTCCCAGGCGGCGAGCAGGAGGAGAATGGTCAGCGCCTTTCCCGTGAGAGCCCAGCGCGGCACCGTCCCGGCCCGCTCATTCATCGCGGCCACCCTCCCCGCCCCCAACCCCAAGCAGCGTCCGGATGCGGAGTTGGAGCGGGAGAAACCCGGGGCCGTCCGGCCCTATATCGACCGTGGGGTTATCGAGGATCGCCGCCACCCGGCCCGGTCGTGTGGTCATCACCATGATGCGGTGCCCGATCTGCATCGCTTCTTGAATGCTGTGGGTCACAAACAGGATGGTCTTTCGCGTCTCGCGCCAGATCCGGTTCAGCTCTCCCTGCATCCGAAGGCGGGTCAGCGCGTCGAGGCTCCCGAACGGCTCATCCATCAGCAGGACTTCTGGATCGAGGGCTAGGGAACGGGCCAGCGCGACCCGCTGTTTCATGCCGCCCGACAGCGTGTGAGGATAGGCGTCCTCGAAGCCGCCGAGCCCGACCATCTGAATGTACTGGGCGGCCCGGGAACGCACTTCCTCTCGCGAGAACCGCGCGGACGCCCCCAACCCAAACCGGACATTCCCGGTCACCGTCTTCCATGGAAGCAGCTGGTCGAACTCCTGGAACACGAGGATTCGGTCGATCCCGGGGCCGCGGGTCGCCGTCCCCTTGAACCGCATGGATCCGGCCGTCGGCAGGACAAACCCGGCCACGGCCTTGAGCAGCGAGGATTTTCCACATCCCGAGGGACCGAGCAGCACAAACTTTTCGCCGGCGCGGACCTGGAACGAGACGTCCTCCACGGCCCGCACGGCGCGCCCGCCCGTGTGGAACTCGATCGACACCCCGCGGGCGTCGATCAGCGGGTCGCTCACCGCCACCCCGGATGGGGCGGCGCGATCGGGCACGCCTGACGCGCCCCTAGTCGCCCGGCAGCCGGTGAATCTCGTCGAAGGTGAGCTCCTTCCACGAGGATGGCACCCGCTTCGTGGTCCCGATCTTTTTCAAGAACCCCACGAACTGCATCAACCGATGGGGTGTCATGGTGTACCGAATCTCCGGATTCCTGAGCACGGCCCGCATGAACCCGATCTCCGTTTTCTCGGCTTCGGCGAGGATCTTCGCCGCCTCGTCCCGGTGCTCCGTGAGGAACGCGGTGGCGTCCTCGAGGGAACGGAGGAGGGCCCGGTACTCGTCTGGGTGTTTCTTCGGGAAGTCGTCCATCGCCCACACCATGTTAAAGGTGTGGGGACCTCCCACGATCTGGTAGCTGTCGAAGATCTTGTGGATCCCCGACGTCTGCAGTTCCAGGTACTGGTACGGCGGCGAGGTCAGGTGGGCCGTGATCTCCCGCTTCGAGAGGAGCGCAAACATCCCATCGGGGTGGGCCATCGAGACGACGAGGCTGTCGAACGCGGTCGGCGCGCCCAGGTCCTTATCGGCGGCCATCTGCAGCACCACGTGTTGGATGCTTCCGACCGCGGGCATCGCGATCTTGTCGGTTGGCTTGAAATCGCGGACGGTCTTGATCTCCGGCCGGTACGTATTCAAGTAGAGCGGCATCTCATTGATCGCGGAGATGATCTTCCACGTCACCCCGCGGTCCCAGGCGATGATGAACGGCGCGACCCCTCCGCTTCCGACGTCGACCTGCCCGGCCAGCATGGCATCACGGATGACCGGGCCGGACGTCAGCTTGAGCCACTCCACCCGGAGCCCCGGGACACGCTTCTCAAGCATTTGGAGGTTCTGCATCACGATCAGTTGACCGTAGCCGATGCCGGGCTGCGTGGCGATTCGGAGCACCCGCTGGGGCTGCGCCGGCAGACGCTCGGCGGGGAGCAGCGTCAGGCCCGCCATGATGGCCAGCGCGATGAGGCCCAGACCAGATCCTCGCTTCACGGCAGCACCTCCCAGAATCCCTGTCCTAGTGTTCCCGCGTCGTGGGGAAGACGCCTTCCTCCATGTGAAGGAGGTTGCGGGCGGCCGCGCGAACGAGACCGGGCGATTGGGCCCCCGGCATCGACATATTCAACCCTGTCAAACACCCAGAAGGCGCTTGTTCGGGCATTCAGCGATGCAATTTCCTGGAGAGTGAGTGAAGTAAGGGCCGGATCAACACGTGGGGAGGGACGGTATGAACGCACAGCGACTGGCCATTGTGCTCACCGTGGTCAATCTCCTACT
The DNA here is from genome assembly GCA_035703895.1 of bacterium. Taxonomy (NCBI): domain Bacteria; species bacterium. The sequence continues at coordinate 18,866 of DASSXJ010000274.1, forward strand.
CCTACTGCATACCGCGATGCAGACCAGGTCAACGACGGCGCAGAACGTCGCTCCGATCCTACGAGCAAACACGCTCGAGTTGGTGGACGAACGCAGTGTGGTTCGCGCCCGGCTCGGTGTGAAAGGGTCGAACGTAATTGAACTCGATCTTTTCGATAAGGACGGGATCAATCACGTGAAGCTAGGGGCGGCCAACAAAAGTTCAGGGCTGGGATCAGGGTATTTCCTGGTGGCCGATGGAGGAACGGATCCCGCCTCTGGTTCTGTTGTCCAAACTTATGTACAAGTCATTGCAAGGTGGGGGGTCGGAACCGCCGAGAGGCCGACCACGAGGATCATGTTGAAAGGTGCAGACGGGCGAGAGCGAATAATTATGCCCTAAGGGTATGTGTCCTAATTTGGTTACTCCAAATTAGGACACTACCCGGGACCCGGCCATACACGTTCGTTACATACCCCTCTGATGATGAGGGGCGAGTTGCTCCACACTCTGGCAAGGGGGGATCAATGGATGAGAACCGTCATGGCATCTGTCCTTATGGCCGCGCTGGTGCTCGTCTACGTCGTCCCGCGCGCGGGCGCGGCGATGATGGGCGGGGACGTCAAGAAGGAACTGCAGACCGCGATCTTCCACAGCAGCGAACTCGCCCAGCGCGGCAGCGCCGTCGCCGGGGCTAAGCTCCACGTACAGCACGTCATCAATTGCCTCGAGGGCCCGAACGGGGCCAACGTCAAAGCCGAGGCTGGGTTTCCGTGCCAGGGGATGGGCAACGGGATTCTGCCCGACCTCAAGGACGCGGTGGCCGCGAAGGTCCCGGGCGCCGCAGAGGCGCTGAAGCAGGCGAACCTGGCGGAGACGCTCGCCGTGCAGGCGATCGCCAAGAACGACGTCAATGAAGTCCAGCCGTGGGCGAAAGTCGTCTCCGACCACCTGAAAGCCGCGCTCGCCGCGCTCGGGTCCTAACGCCGTACTGACCGCGCCGCCTCGTAGGCGGCCTCCACCACCGCGACGGCCTTCCGGATCTCGGCGCCGCCCGTCTGGAACGGAAGACCGTCGCGGCCGGTCTAGCCTGCGACTTTGAACAACAGCCCCAGGATGTAGGTCGCGCCCCCCACAATGATACCGGCCAGCGTCATCTCCAGCCCCGACGACCACCAGCTCCGCAGCGTGAACAGCGATTTGGCGGCCCCGACGAGAAAGTGCGCGATGAGGGAGACCACGGCCGCCCAAATCACGCCGGCGGTTCCCCCGATCCAGAAGAACGGCAGCACCGGGATGAGCGCGCCGATGCCGGTGCTGAGGCCCGCGGCGATCGCCGCCTGAACGGGGTTGCCCCCCGTGCTGACCCCCCCGAGTTCTTCTCCGACCAGCGCCTGCAGCATGGCATCGGGATGGCTGCCCAGCCGCTCTGCGAGCTCGTCCGCCTGGGCCTTGTTGAGTCCCTTGAGCTGGTAAAAAAGCGACAGCTCCTCCTGTTCCTCCTCGGGGTGCTCTTCGAGCTCTTTGCGCTCGCCGGCGATATTGGCGGCGGCCACCTCCGACGTCGATCGCTCCGCGAGGTACGCGCCGACGGCCATCGACAGCGCCGATGCGACCGCGCCGGCCAGGCCCGCGGTCAGCACGAAGCTCGACCCCCCCGTGGCCCCAGAGACACCCGCGACGATGCCAAAGACCGCGGCGAGTCCGTCGTTCGCGCCGTAGACCGCCCCCGAGATCCAACTCGAGCCGGTTTTGTGCCAGGTCTCCCGGCCCAGGATCCGCCTCAGCCGGCCTTGCGGATCCTCGCCCGGCGCCGCGGCGGGCGTCCCTGACCGCATGTCCTCGACCGCGAGCGCGTGGGATCGTTCGTCCTTCCGCAGCTGCGCAAACAGCGTGTCTGTCTCTGCGTCGCCGGTCGGACGCGCGTATGTGTCGTCGGTCTCCTGGTCCTCCATGGCTTCCCGCCAGGCGAGCACTTTGTCGACAGGGGCAAACCTGACCTGCAGCCGCGTCCACCGCGACAGCCGCACGGAGGCGGGGTCGGGAATCGCAACGCCGAGCTCGCGGAGGCGAGCCTCGATCCGCGCGCGATGCCGGCCTTCGCCCTCGGCCATGCGCCGCAAGATCGCGGCCCGCTGTCGATCGGATTCGCGCGCGGCCAGCGCGTCGTAGACCGCCCGGGCTTCCACCTCGCCCCGCCACGCTGAGAGGAGCCGCGCGACGGTGGCCTCAGACCGCAATGGCCTGTCCCCGCGTGGCGACCTCGGCCGCGAACCCGCGCGCGGCCAAATGGCCGGCCAGGGCGGCCGACTGGGCTTCCTCGCCGTGCACGCAGTAGATCCTTCCGACCCGCGGCAGCCGCTGCACCCACCCGAGCAGCTCGTCCCGATCCGCGTGCGCGCTGAACGACGGCAGGACGGCCACGCGCAGGCGCACATCGTGCGACTCGCCAAGAATGTGGACGGGCGAGACCCCGTCGGCGAGCCGGCGGCCGAGTGTGTTGACCGCCTGAAAGCCAACGATGAGGAGGATGGATTTTGGATCGTCGATGTGGTGGCGCAGATGGTGCAGGATCCGGCCGGATTCGCACATCCCGGACGTGGCGATGACGAGAAACGAACCGCCGATGGCGTTGAGGGCCTTGGAGTCCTCGACGGACCGCACGTACGTGAGTTCTTTGAACCCGAACGGATCCTGGTGATCGAGCTGCGCCCGGGTCTCGTCATCGAAGCACTCGGGATGCTGCCGGAAGATCTGGGTCGCGTCGACGGCCATGGGGCTATCCACAAACGAGTCGACGGAGGGCACCTGCCCGGATTCACGCAGGCGCGCCAGCGAATACACGAGATCCTGGGCGCGCCCCACCGCGAACGACGGAATCAGCACCGTGCCCCCGCCCGAGACGGTGTCGCGCACCACCTGCGCCAGCTTCCGCTCGCCCTCCGCGTACGGTGGATGCAGGCGGTCTCCGTACGTGGACTCCATCAAGAGGACGTCGACGGCCGGGAGCAGCTCCGGATCGCGGAGGATCGGGGCGCCGGGCCGGCCCTGATCGCCCGTGAATCCGAGGATTCGACCTCCTGCCTCGACGGTCACTGCCGCGGACCCGAGAATGTGGCCGGCATCGAAGAAGGTGACGCGGGCACCCCCGACCGGAAACGGTTGATCGTACGGGACCGCCGTCACGTGCTGCAGGGCGGACTCGACCTCGTCCGCGGTGTACAACGGCTTCACCGGAGGCGCCCCCCGGCGCTCCGGCTGCTTGTTGAGGAAGACGGCGTCCTGATGCTGCACCTTCGCGCTGTCCCGGAGGATCAATCCGGTCAGGTCGCGCGTGGCCGGCGTGCAGTAGATCCGGCCGGCGAACCCCTGCTGGACCAGCGTGGGCAGGTTGCCGCAATGATCGAGGTGGGCGTGCGAGAGCACGACGGCGCCGACGCTCGACGGGGAAAACGGAAAGTGTGCGTTGATCTCCAATGACTCGGCCCGCCGTCCCTGAAAGAGCCCGCAGTCCAGCAGCAGGCGCGTGTCCTGAGCCTCGACGAAGTGCATCGACCCAGTGACGGTGCGGGCCGCCCCGTAGCAGGTGACCTGCATCATGCCCGGGTCACGACGCGGCGGAGGCGGCCACGGCCCCGGGGGTGACCTCCCACCGCCGCAGCGCATTCCAGTCGAACCGAACGCCGTGCCCGGGAACGGCGGGCGGCGTGAACGCCCCGCGTTCCGCCCGGATCGGCTCTCGGAGGACCCCCAGGTCCGTAAGGCTCCCATCGTCCACGTCTTCGAGGATCAGCGCGTTCGGAACGGCACAGTGGAGGTGCGCGGAGATCTCCACGACGAGGTGGGCGGACACCGGACGGTTGAACGCCTGCGCCAGGTGCGCGATCTTCATCCACTCGGTAATGCCGCCGACCCGGGCGACGTCCGGCTGGACGATATCGACCGCGTTCTCGCGCAGGTAGCCGGCAAACTGGTACGTCGAGTGCACGTTCTCGCCGAGCGCGACCGGCGGACGGACGTGGGCGTTGACCCACGCGTTTCCCGGGACGTCGTCGGCGATCACCGGTTCCTCGATCCAGAACGGGTCGAACGGCTCCAGCGTCCTGACGCGTTGCGCGGCCTCCGCGGCCGTCCACTTCTGATTGGCATCGACCATGAGGCGGGCGCGGGGCCCGATCGCCTCACGCACGGCGCGAACCCGTTCGACGTCCTGCTCCGGATCGTCGTGGCCGACTTTGATCTTGAACGCCGCGTACCCTCGGCTCTGCCATCGTTCGACCTGCGCGAGAAGGTCCGGCAGGGCCAGGTGAAGGTTGACGCCGCTGCCGTACGCGGGCACCGGGGCTGGGGTGCCGCCGAGCACCGTGCACAACGGCTGCCCCACGGCCCTGGCCCGAAGATCCCACAGCGCGATATCCAGCGACGCGAGCGCGAGCCGGGCGATCCCACCGCCCACGTCGTGCGTGGCCTTCCAGAGGTCCTGCCAGATACGCTCGATCGGGGCGGGGTCCATCCCGGCCAGCCGGGGAAGCAGGTAGTCGGAGAGCAGAGCCGCGACGCCCGTGCCGCCGGTGCCGACCGTGTAGGACCAGCCGACGCCGTCGTGCTGCTCGTCGGTGGCGAGGCGCGTCACGATCAGTTCGTGGTGCGTGATGCGGTGGGTGGCGCTCCCCCACGGGGCGGGGAGCGGCACCCGGTAGCAGCGGGCCTCGGCCGACGCGATCCTCATCGCATACTCAGCGTGTCGCAGCGCCGCCCCCCTTGAATGATCATCCCCACCCGCTCGAGACACCTGATGTCGTCCAGGGGATCGCCGTCGACGCTGATCATGTCCGCCAGCTTGCCGGGTTCGAGGCTGCCGACCTCGCTCCCCATGCCGATGGCCTCGGCGGCGCGCCGGGTGGCCGCCAAGATGGCGTCGTGCGGTTCCGCGCCCCACGCGACGACCTGGGCGATCTCCCACCACATGAGGCCGTGCATCGAATCGGTCCCGAGGGCCCACTTGACCCCGCTCTCGAGAACAAACCGGAATGTCTGGCGCGACGTTTCCCTGGACTCCTTGAGCTTGGCCATGATGGACGGCACGTGCGCGTCGCCCCGCTCGATGCCGTCGGGATGCCCGCTGACGGCGTTGTTCGTCACCAGCCATGTGCCGCGTTTGCGCATCGCGACGAAGTCCTCAAGATCGCACAACTTGCCGTGCTCGATCGTGTCGACGCCGGCGTCGATGCAAATCGCCACGCCCGGGCCGCCGTGCGCGTGAACGGCGACGGGCTTCCCGTTCCGGTGCGCCTCGTCCACGGCCACCTGGACCTCGTGGGGAGTGTAGGCATACCACCGGGCGGCCGTGCCTTTGCTGGAGACGCCCCCGGTCATGAACAGCTTGATCAAGTCTGCGCCCCCGGCCACGTTCTCCCGAATGTGCCTGCGGATCTCGTCTTCCCCGTCGGAGAAGGTGAGCGCCGCGCCGTGCCCGTTGCGAGCGGTGATCGGCCGGGTGGCGACGAGCAGCCGGGGCCCGGGCAGGCGGCCCGCGGCGATCGTCTCACGGAGGTCCACGTCGATGAAGTGCTCCTCCCCCACCACCCGCATCGTGGTCACGCCCGAGCGGAGGTCGGTGCGGAGGTTCTGGACCGCGCGTAAGATTTGGGGCGCCGGGGGCTGCCGGAGCTGACCGATCTGGTCTCCGAGGCCGGGAACGATCGACGCATGCGAGTGCGCATCGACGAACCCCGGCAGGAGGGTCTGCGCCCCGCAGTCGATGACCTCCACGTCCTTTGGGACCCGCACGTCGATCTCGCGGCCCACCGCCGCGATGCGGTCGCCGTCGACCACCAGGACGCCGCGCTCGATCGGAGGACGTCCGGTCCCGTCGATGATGCGCTCGGCCTTGACCGCGAAGCGTGTGGGTTCCATCGTCCGATGCTCCTCTGCCGTCGACCTACTCGGGGGTGTGTTCCATCTCCATGAGGAGCGCGCCGTTCAGGAGCGCGCGCGCGCTGATCTTCGCCGCCCGCGCCAGCGTGCTGAGCACGTAGCAATGACGCTCAGCCTCCTCGACGAGCTCCTTGACGCGCTGGGGCGGCTCGGGACTTTCGATGCGGATCTCATAGCGGATCTCGTCGAACCCGCGGTTGGGCATCCCCGGGAGGCGGCCGCCCCGCCGGTCGAAGTACCCGCGGATCGCAAACTCCAACGCGTCGAGCCGGATCTTTCTGAGGGCCGCCACACGGGCGAACTGAACTTCTTCTCAGAAACCCAGCGAGGCGAGGAAATACTGCAGGGGACTAGGCCCCCGCCCCGTCCCGCCCCGGTCCGCCGGCTCGTCGCAGATCACGAGATGCTCCCCGAGCTGCGCCTCCGACCGGCAGTCCTCCACGAGCCGGGTACTCGCGCGAATGACGCCCCGAGCGGTTTCGAGATCCGCTGCGGCGTAGCCCTCGAACATTCGTTGGACGTGGTCGATGAACTCGGAGCTGCGGTGTATCGGGGTCATGACGCCCTCCTCCTCGAGTCGCTGGGGGCGGTTTCGCCGGAGGCGCGCACCGTCCCTGTGAGCAGGCGGCGGCCGCGCGCGCAGAGAAAGAACAATCATGGCGCATCGTGTGCTCAGAGTGGGCGTGCTCGGCGCGGGGACCTGGGCGCGCACAGCCCACATCCCGGGCTGGCTGCGCGACCCGCGGTGCAGGGTCGTCACGGTCTGCGACGTCGAGGCGGGCAAGGCGCACGACGCCGCCCGCCACTTCGATATCCCGGAACCGGCGGATGACTGGCGGGCCGTCGTGGCGCGGCGCGACCTCGACGTCGTTGACGTGGTCACGCCCTCCCACACCCACCACGAGCTGGCCTGCGGCGCCCTGGAGGCGGGCAAGCACGTCTTGTGCGAGAAGCCCGTCGCATTCGATTTCCGCGACACGCTCCGCGCCGCGGACCTGGCCAAGCGCAAGGGGCTCCTGACCAAACTGGGGTTCACGTTCCGCTACAGCCCGGGGGTCCGGTACGCGAAGTCGCTCATCGACGAGGGGTTCGTCGGCACCCCCTTCATCTTCAACGGGTACGAGCAGAACTCGCAGTGGCTCAACCCCGAGACCCCGCTCCGTCAGGGGGATCCGAGCGCCGATCCCTCGATCCTTCACGTTTCCTCGCTGGAGGGGTACGGGGCGCCGATCATCGACATCGGGCAGTGGTGGGTCGGCGCGGGGTACGCCCGCGTCGTGGGCACGATGCGCAACTTCATCCCCGAGCGCATGGTGCGGGCGACCGGACGGATGATGCGCATGAACATCGACGATGGCGCCGTGTACATCGGGGAGTACGAGAACGGCGCCATCGGATCCGTGCAGACCAGCTACGTCACGATCGGGAACTATCCCGGGATCGAGGCGCGCCTCTACGGCAGCAAGGGCGCGATCATCTGCCGCCTCGTCGAGGAACGCGGCATCCCCGAGACGATCAAGGTGGCCACACCCGAGCAGGTCGAGTTCCGCGAACTCGAGATCCCCACGCCCTTCTACCCGCCGGGCGGCCATCCCCGAGAGTCCTGGCGATCGCTGTTCTATGCCAACCTCATCAGGGATTTCATCGACGAGATCCTCGACGGCGGCGGGCGCAACCAGGGCAGCTTCGCGGACGGGGCGGGGGTCCAGGAAGTCATCAACGCGGTCGAGCGTTCCTTCCGCGAACGGCGCTGGGTCGACCTGCCCCTCGAGCGTTAGGCCACGATGACGCGGGCCCCGGCGCTGGCGGCGCTCCTCGATGAGTTCTTCGCCTCCTACTGCCGGCGCCGTCCCGTGAGCGCCACATTCATCGGCGTCCACGACTACGACGATCGCCTTCCCGACTACTCGGCGCGCGGGGTGGCCGAGATCGTCGCAGAGATGGAAGGGATCAGGACCCGCCTGCGCGGCCTGCCGCCCGAGCCGCTCTCGGAAAGCGAGGCGATCGACCGAACCCTCGTCGACGGCTTCCTCGAGATCCAGCGGTGGGAGTACGCCTCCCCGCACTTCATGTGCGAAAACCCCTGCGTGTACACGGGCGAGGCGGTGTTCGCCGTCATCGGGCTCTTTCTCCGCGACTTTGCGCCGGTGCCCGAACGCGTCGAGTCGGCGATCGCTCGGATGCACGCGATTCCGGGACTCCTCGCGCAGGGCACCACGAATGTGCGCCGGGCACCGCGGGCCTGGATCGAGCGGGCGATCCGCGAGTGCGCGGGGGCGCTCGCCTTTTTCCGCGACGGCGTCGCCATCCTGGTCCAGCACCTGGCGATCTCCGACCCCCGAGTCCGTAGCGCGGCGGACCGGGCGGCCGTTGCCTTCGCGGAGTTCCAGCACTATCTCGAGACCGAGCTCATCTCCACGGCCCACGATAGCTACGCGTGCGGCGAAGAGGCGTTTGCGATGCTCCTGCGGCGCGGTCACTTCCTCGAGGTGGACGCGATCGAGGTCCGCACCATGGCGGAGGAGCGGCTGGCCGAGTGCGAGGCGGAGCTCCGCGCCCGCGCGCGCGAGTTTGGCGCCGGATCGTGGCGCGAGGCGCTGGCGGAGCTGGCCGACCGGCACCCAACGGCCGCGCAATATTACGCCCGCTACGCCGAGGTCTGGAGCGCCGCCCGCGAGGCCGCGATCGCCGGCGGCCTCGTGACCTGGCCCGACTACCCGATCCGGTATGTTCCTCAGCCCGCGTGGGCGCGAAGCGCCGCCCCCGCGCTCTATTTTCTCGCGTATCGCTCCCCGGCGCCGTTCGACCGGCTCCCGATCGTAGAGTACTTAGTGCCGCCGGTCGACCTCGGCACTCCGCCGGACGAGCAGCACCGGCGCCTCCGGGCCGCGAACGACAGCGTGATCAAGCTCAACCACGTCATTCACCACGGGGGACTTGGCCATCACGTCCAGAATTGGTACGCGTTCCACGCCCCCTCCCGGGTCGGCCAGGTCGCCGCGGTCGACTGCGCGTCACGGATCGCGATGTTCTGCGGCGGCACGATGGCGGAGGGCTGGGCGTGCTACGCGACGGACCTCATGGACGAAATCGGCTTTTTGACTCCCCTCGAGCACTACGCGCAGATTCACGCGCGCCTGCGGATGGCGGCGCGGGCGACCGTCGACGTCGGGCTGCACCAGGGGGCTATGACGTTGGAGGACGCGGCGGCCTTCTATGAGACCCGTGTCGGGCTCCCGGCGGAGGCGGCCCGTGCCGAGGCGGTCAAGAACAGCATGTTCCCCGCCACAGCCATGATGTATATGGTGGGGACGGACCTCATCCATCGGCTGCGGCGTGAGATCGCCGCGCGGCAGGGGCCGTTCGACCTGCGCGGTTTTCACGACCGGCTGCTCGCGTACGGCTCGGTGCCGGTGGCGCTCGCGGCTGCTGCGATGCGTAAGGCACATGCGGTGGTCTGAGTCGGTCTGGCAAGACAATCGGGAGGAGGATGAGCCGATGCAGGATGGAGGACGCCACGGGGTGAGCGGGCCCGCACGGGTGGGACGGCGGGAGTTCCTGAGGACGGCCGGCGCCTGGGCCGGCGCGGCGGGGTTGGTGGCGGGCGGCATGGGCAGGCTGGCAGAGGCGGCGCCCGGCGGGGGCGGCACGCTGGTCATCGGCGGGTTCGACTTCGACGGCACACTTGATCCACAGGTCACCGACTTCGACTCTACGATCCGGGTGACCCTCAGCATCTGCGAGCCGCTCGTATGGGAGCCGACCCCCGGCCGGTTCGTCCCGGGGCTCGCCGAATCGTGGGAGGTCGCCCCCGACGCGAAGACGTACACGTTCCACCTGCGGAAGGGTGTCAAATTCCACGACGGGACACCGTTCACTGGGGACGCCGTCAAGTTTACCATGGACCGCGTCGTCGCTCCCGAGACGAAGGCCGGGCAATCGCACGATCAGTTGGGCCCGTACGACCACACCGAGGTCATCGATGACCACACCGTCAAGATCGTCATGAAGGAAGGCTACGCCCCGCTTCTCACCAATCTGAACGGCTACCTCGGGATCGTCTCCCCCACCGCCGTCAAGAAGATGGGCCTTGCCGAATTTGCCCGCCATCCCGTTGGGACCGGGCCATTCATGTTCAAGGAGTGGGTGGACAAGGATCACGTGACCCTGGTTCGGAACCCGGACTACAATTGGGGGTCATCGTTCTTCAAGCACCGCGGGGCCGCCTACCTCGACCAGATCGTCTTCAAGATCATTCCCGAGGCGTCCGTCCGGACCGGGACGCTCAAAAGCGGCGAGACCCAGTACGTCAACGATATGGACCCGCTCGACTACGCGTCGATGAAGAAAGACCCCAAGTTCGTCGTGATCGAGCGCGCGCAGCCCGGATCGGGATGGGTGCTGCTCCTCAATGTCACCAGCAAGGGGGCAATCAGCGACCTGGCCGTGCGGCGGGCGATCGAGTACGGGGTCGACCGCGAAGGGCTCAACAAGGCGGTCTTCCACGGGCTCAACAAGGTGGCCTGGAGCCCCCTGATGCGGCCCACCTTCGGGTACGATGCGGCGACCGAAAAGATCTACAGCTTCGATCCGGCAAAAGCGAAACAGATCCTCGAAGAAGCGGGGTGGAAAGTGGGCGCCGGCGGCATCCGGGAGAAGGCCGGCCAGAAGCTGGTGGTCGACTTCCCGATCATCGGGCGCCCGCGGGATAAGGCGATGGCGGAGTCGGTCCAGGCCAGCCTCCGCGACGTGGGGATCGACTTGAAGGTCACCCCCCTGGAGCGCGCGGCGTTCGTCGACGTGCGCCGGCAGAACCGGTACGACGTCAATTTCATGTGGTTCTCCTATGGCGATCCCGACGTACTGCGGACGATCTTCCACTCGGCGAACGTCAACGCGTTCAATCGCGCGCGCTACCAGGTCCCAGAGGTGGACCGCATGCTCGAGCAGGCCGCGGCCACGACCAACAAGGTCCGGCGCGCGGCGCTGTACTCGCAGATCCAGCAGCGCGTGCTTCGCGACGCGGTCTGCGTTCCGCTGGTCGATTCGCTGACGTACAATGCCAAGCGCGCGGAGGTTCAGGGCGACGTGCTCGACGCGCTGGCCTCGTACGTCTGGCTGTACGACGTCCAGATCAAGAAGTAGCGGAGCGGGCGGCCCGAGGAGGATGCTGCGATATATCGTCCAGCGTGTCGTGCAGCTCGTCCCGATCCTCATCGGCATCTCCGTGGTGACGTTCCTCATGCTGCACCTGATCCCGGGCGATCCGGTCCTGCTGTTCGCGGGAGACAAACCGCTCACTGAGGAACGCGCCGCGGAGATCCGCCACCAGCTCGGCCTCGACCGCCCGATCTGGATCCAGTATTGGGATTACGCGAGCCACGCGGCTCGCGGGGACCTGGGACGAGGCCTCCGAAGCCAGCGCCCCGTCCTCGAGAGCATCCTCGAGGTCCTCCCGGGTACGGTGCAGCTGACGCTCTCCGCCCTCGCCTGCGCCACCGTGATCGGCGTGAGCCTGGGGGTCGTCGCCGCGCTCGCCCACGGGACGTGGGTCGACACCACCGCGATGGCCTTCGCGATCCTCGGGGTGTCGATGCCGGTCTTCTATTCCAGCCTCCTCATGATTCTGCTGTTCTCATTCACGCTGGGATGGCTTCCCGCCACCGGCCAGGGAGGCGTGGAACGGCTGGTGATGCCCGCGGCGGCGCTGGGGCTGATCTCGGCGGCGGTGCAGGCCAGGCTCGTACGGTCCGGCATGCTCGGTGTCCTGCGCCAGGATTACGTCACCACGGCGCGGGCCAAAGGGCTCGCGCCCCGGATCGTGATCCTCCGCCACGCGCTCAAGAACGCGCTGATCCCCACCATCACGATGGTCGGGTTGCAGCTCGGCGCGCTCCTCGGCGGCGCCGTCGTGACCGAGACGATCTTCTCCAGGCCGGGGGTGGGCCGCCTGGCGGTCGACGCGATCCTCGGCCGGGACTTCCCGCTCGTGCAGGGCACGGTGCTGTTCGCCGCCGTCGCCTACGTGATGGTGAACCTGGTGGTCGACGTGTCCTACGCCGCGGTCGACCCGCGCATTCGATTTGGCTGAGTCCGCGACGCGGCCGGGGGCGATCGCGGCGCCGGGGCGGCCCCGGCGCTCGCTTGCCCTCGAGGCCGGGCGGCGTCTGCTCCGCAGCCGGAGCGCGGTCGTCGGCGGCGCCCTCCTCCTGGCGATTGGCCTCTCGATCCTGCTCGCCCCGGCCCTCAGCCCCTACGATCCCATCAAGACGAATCAGCGAGATCCTCTAGAACCGCCCAGCGTCGCCCACCTCATGGGCACCGACCGGTTTGGACGGGATATCCTCTCCCGCGTCCTCTGGGGCGGCCGGATCTCGCTCGCGGTCGGGGTCGTCTCGGTGGGCATCGCCGCGTGCTCCGGCGTCGTGCTGGGGCTCGCGGCCGGGTACTATGGGCGGCGGGTCGATGCGGTCATCATGCGCCTTACCGACCTCCTGCTGGCGTTTCCAGGCATCCTCCTCGCCCTCGCCATCATCGCGACGCTGGGAAGCAGTCTGCCCAACTTGATGATCGCGGTGGGGATCGCGGCCATCCCCGAATATATTCGCATCACCCGCGGGACCGTGCTCGGCCTGGTGGAACAGGAGTATGTGCTCGCCGCGAGGGTGGTGGGGTGCCGCGACGACGCGGTCATCTTCAAACACATCCTGCCGAACGTCACCGCGCCGCTGATCGTGCTCGCGACGCTTGGGACGGCGGGGGCCATCATCACCGGATCGGCGCTCAGCTTTCTCGGACTGGGCATCCGCCCGCCGGCGCCCGAGTGGGGGAACATGCTCGCGGAAGGGCGCGAGTTTCTCCGCTACGCGTGGTGGGTGGCATTCTTCCCGGGGCTCGCGATCATGCTGGCGGTGCTCGCGATCAATCTCCTCGGCGACGGCCTGCGGGACGCGCTCGATCCGCGGCTGCGCCTGTAGGTCCGCGGGCGACGCCGTCGCGAGCGGTCCACGACACGCGGCGGTGACGCCGGCCACGTCGACGGGCACATCGACTGAGGGGGAGACGGTGAAGACCATTCAGTGGGGGGTCCTCGGGGTCGCCGGCATCGCCAGGCGCGCGGTGATTCCCGCGATCCAGCGGTCGCGGAACGGCCGCCTCGTCGCCATCGCCAGCCGCACGCGGACGCGGGCCGAGGAGGCGGCGCGGGAACTCGAGATCCGCGGCCACAGCTCGTACGAGGCCCTGCTGGACGACCCGCAGATCCAGGCGGTCTACATCCCGCTGCCCAACTCCCTCCACCGCGAGTGGACGGTGCGGTGCGCGGAAGCGGGCAAGCACGTCCTGTGCGAAAAGCCGCTCGCGCCCACCCCCGAGGAGTGCGAGGACATGATCGTCGCCTGCCGCCGGTATCGGGTCACGCTCATGGAAGCGTTCATGTACCGCTTCCACCCCCGGACCGAGCAGGTCGCCCGGATCGTGCGCGACGGCGGTGTGGGCGAGGCCCGTCTCGTGCGGGGGGCGTTCACCTTCCAGGTCCGCGAGCCCCAGACCAACATCCGGCTGCGCCCCGACCTCGGCGGCGGCGCCCTCTACGACATCGGCTGCTACACGATCAATCTCAGCCGCATGATCCTGGGGGAGCCGGACGAGGTGTTTGCCTGCGGCCGCATCGGGCCGTCCGGGGTGGACGAGCAGGTCGGCGCGGTGCTGCGCTACCACGGTGGACGGATGGCGCTGCTCGACTGCGCGCTCACGCTTCCGCGGCGCGAGGAATACGAGATCACCGGCACCGAGGGCTATCTGCGCGTGCCCACCGCGTTCCTCCCGGGGACGGCGGACGCGGAGATCCACGTCACGCGGGGGACCGAGCGGACGATTCACACCGTCCCCGGCACCGAGCAGTATCAGCGGATGGTCGAGCACTTCGGCGACGCGGTCGCCTCGGGATCTCCCGTGAGTTTCCCGCCTGATGATGCCGTCCGCAACGTGCGGGTGATCACGGCGCTACTCGACTCCCTCAAGAGCGGCGCCCCCCGCCCGGTCCCGGGCTGATCCGGCCCCCTCGTCCAATCCCTCGCCGCGCAGACACCCTGCAAAGGAGCGAACGAACCGTGCAGACCTCGACAGCCCGACCCGTATTGATCGCGTCGTACTTCGAGCCGGAATACGCGGAGCAGATCGCCCGGATCGAGGGGGTCCGCGTCATCTACGAGCCGGCTCTGCTGCCGCCCCCGGCGTATCCGTGCGACCATCACTTCGGCTCGATCCGGCGGAGCCCCGAGGACGAACAGCGGTGGCGGGGGTACCTGCACGAGGCCGAGGTGCTGTTCGACCTCGACTACACGAACCTCGACCACCTGGCGGCCCTGATCCCCAACGTCCGATGGATCCAAGCGTCGAGCGCCGGGATCGGACCGATGCTCGTCCGAACGGGCCTCATCGACACCTCGATCACGTTCACGACGGCGAGCGGCGTCCACGGCGTTCCGCTCGCCGAGTTCGTCGCGATGGCGTTGCTCTGGTTTGCGAAGGGCGGCCCGCAGATCATCCGCGATCAAGCCGACCGCCGGTGGAGGCGCACCTGCGCCCGCGAGCTGCGCGGCTCCACGGTGGGAATCGTCGGCCTGGGGGGAGTCGGCCGCGAGGTGGCGCGGACCTGCCGCGCGTTGGGCCTTCGCGTCATCGCGACGAAGCGGACCGCGGGGGGCGCCCCGGACGAGGACGGCGTGGACGCGCTCGTCCCCATCGCACAACTCCGCGCGATGCTCAACGAGGTTGACGCGCTCGTCCTGGCCTGCCCCCACACCCCCGAAACGCAAGGGCTGATCGGCCGGGCCGAGCTCGCGGCGATGAAGCCTGATGCGATGGTGATCAACATCGCGCGCGGGGCCGTCGTCGACGAACCGGCGCTGATCGAAGCGCTCCAAAGCGGCCGGCTCGGAGGGGCGGCTCTCGATGTGGCGGCGAAGGAACCGCTGCCACGAGACAGTCCGCTGTGGGGCCTCCCCAACGTGCTCATCAGCCCTCACTCCGCGAGCACCGTGACGATCGAGAACGCGAGGCTGACCGACCTCTTCTGCGAGAACCTCCGCCGGTATCTCCGCGGAGCGCCGCTGCGCAACGTGTTCGACCGGACACGGCTCTATTGATAGTTCCTTCGGACGACCTCGTCGCTATCCAACGAATGATGTCGATTCACCCGCCCGAGCCCTGATCCAAACGAAAAGACGAAAGTGCAGACCAGCCGGCCTCCAATCTCCCAGTGAGAAGGATCTAAGGAGGCCCCGACCATGGAACAGTTCGATAGTATAGCCGGCCTGTTGGGCAAGACCGGTTCGCAGGCGGCGTTGACTCTCTGGATCGTCGCCTGGGGGTTCATCATGTTTTTCCTGTTGAAGCGGATGGTTCGAAACAGGCAGAACATCGTGAAGGTGGCGACGTACGGCGTGACGCTCCTGCTGTGGGGCTACGGCTCGTGGACGGTCGCGCACCTGATGGCGGCGCATTGACCACCCTGAACCGCGATCGTCGCCGACCGGTCGCCGCCTGCCTCCCTCTCTCGCGGAGGGGAAGTGGATCGGCAGGGGGAAGCGTAGTGATGGCCGGGCAGGCGATGCAGGATGTCGAAAACCATCGGGATTTGGATATCGATGGTGTGCATCGGGATCGTTGGCGCGACCGCCGCAGGCGCCGCGCCGCCGCCGACCTCGCATGTCGTCAAAGACCCGGAGAATCGGTTCACGATTGCCATACCGGTTGACTGGAACGTCCACACGTCGACCGGCGGGAGAGCCCCCGCGGTGGTGGCGATATCGCCGCCGGCCCCGGGACAACTCTCGGACAGCGTGGACGTGATCGCGCAGGATCTGCCCATCGCGCTCTCACCGCAGGGGTGCGCCGGGGAGGTGGCGCAGATCATGCGCTTTACCATTCACGAGTGGACCACGCTGCACGAAGGCCCCGCGACGCTGGCCGGGCTCCCGGCCTACTCACGCTCGTACACGTGGCGCACCAGTGCGGGACAGGACCGCCGGAGCGTCCAGACGTGCGTGACGATGGGGCGCAGGGCGTTCGTGATCGTCGGAACGACGGCGAACGGCCAGGGTGATCTTCAGGAGCACCTTGCCAAACTCGAACAGATCATGGCCACGTTCCGGCCCAACGCGACGAATCTACCCGACACCCATGGGCCGGGCACCCTCCGGCCACAGGAGGGCGGCTCCAAGTAACCGGTCCGTCTGAAGCGGCGCGCACCGGGGAATTATCTCGGAAGGCGAGCAACATCGACGCGTCGCTCCGGGCAGGATCGGCTCCGGGGAGCGTCACGACGGGGGTGGGCGGATGACACCGAGGCAGGCTCGGCTTGCAATCGTCGTCGCCGCGGGCCTGCTGTCGGTGGCAGGCAGCGGGGCCGTCGGGGCGCTCGACCTGCAGCCCGTCAGGGACGGCGACGGCCGCTTCACCATCGCCGTGCCGTCGACATGGAAGATCGACCAATCGCTGAAGGATCGGGCCCTCTCTGCGAAATCTCCTGAACCCCCAGGGATGGCGCCGGACACCGTCGAGGTGTTCGTCAAGGACATGATGGTCCCGCTCTCCCCCAAGGCGTGCGCCGCCCAAGTCGCATGGGTGATGCGCATGACGATCCACGAATGGACGACGCTGTCCGAGGGGCCGGATTCGATCGGGGGACTGCCCGCGTATTCTCGCGCGTACATCTGGCGCCTGAAAAATGGCGAGGAGCGCAGGAGCATCCAGGCCTGCGTCCCGGTGGGCCGCCGGATGTTCGTGATCATCGGCTCCACGCGGAACACCCCCGACCGCATCGCCGAAACCTTCCCGGAGCTCTCCCGGATTATCGCGACGTTCCGGCCGGGCCCCGCGGCTGCTCCCGCGCCGCCGGCGCCATCACGCGAGCCCGGGCCCGATCACTGAGCCCTCGGATCATCAGCCGGAGAGCCGCCGGCGCCGATGCGGGCGGATCCAGATCCCGGCGTGTGCTCGAGACGGCGCAGTGCCAGCGCGGGCACAATCCCGAGAACGGCCACCGCCAGCCCCACGACCCAGACCCGGGTGAAGCTGCCGGTGGCGTCGAGAATGTAGCCAAACAGGACGCCTGAGATCGTCGAGGCGATTTGGCCCCACGCCAGGTTGAGGGACACGGCAAGGCCGGCCCGACGGATCCCGAAGACTTCCGTCGTGAGCGTCGTGATGGTGGGCAGCGTCAGGGCCAGCCCGACACCACCGAGCGCGGCGCTGACCGCCACCCACGCTGCGGTGTGGAGCATCACGAGCAGCGAAAACGAACCCACCAAGACCCCAAACCCGATCAGGATGACCGCCGCGCGGGTACCGAACCGGTCCGAGAGCGTCCCGGCAAACGGCGCGGTCACGAGGAGGGCCACGTTGATGAGCGCGGCGACTGCGCCGGAGGCGGCGCTCGTGAACCCGAAGTCGTTCCGGAGATACGTGGGCAGCCACGCGGTGATCCCGTAGGCGCTGAATAGCCCCAGGAACACGCAGCTCGACAAATAGGCGAAGTGCCGCCGGCCGACGATCCAGCCGACCTGGGCGAGCAGCGGTTCGGCGCTGGGCTGTCGCCCGCCGTCGCCGGGAAGGAATAGCCCGGCCACAATCAGCGCGACGCACGAGAACGCGGCCATGGCGAGGAACGCCGTGCGCAGGCTCGTCGTCTCGCCGAGAAGCGGCATCGCGAAGAGACCGACCACCATCCCGGTTCCCGCGCCCGACTGCAGCACGCCCATCGCGGCACCGCGATGTGCGGCGGCGCCCAGGGTGAGTTTCACGGTCGAGGAGTACAGCGCGGCCGCGCTCATCCCCATCAGACCCCGAAGCAGCATCGCGACCCAGTAACTGCCCGTCAGCGCAAAGAGCCCTGAGGTGACCGTGAGCGCCGCGAGCCCGGCCACCGTAACACGGCGGGTGGGAAGGTTGTCCGCGGCCAGCCCCGCGGGAATCTGTGCGAGCACGTACCCGAGCAGGTACGCGGACAGCAATCCCCCGACTGCCGTGTAGTCGATATGGAACACTCGGCGCAGGTCGTTGAAGAACGGAACGATGGCGATCCGCTGCGCGTTGGCCAGCGTAAAGACCGTCCACCCCGCGATCAGCGCGGACGACGTCTGAGGTCGCGAGGTCACGAGATCGCCGGGGCTACCCGCGGAAGAAGGCCTCGACGGCTGCGACAACCACGTCTGCGTCGCCGTCCGAAAGCGGGCGGGCATCGAACGCCAGGATCCCCTCGCCTATCCGATGGTCGCGCGTGAAGACGGGCGGGGTCCACCCACGCAGGTGCGTGACGAGCCGTCTCGCCTGGGCCCGTTCGTCCTCTCCGGAAAACTGGATCTCCGCCCGTTCGATGTCGGGGCGCACGTCGTCCCGCACGGCCCGAACTGCCACGCCCGGCAGCCGCCCGAAGGCCGCGACGAACCGCGCGACCACCGCGCCCTCCCGAGCCCGCACGGCCTGGCGGTCGGCGGCCGAATACTCGTCGAGGGCCTGCACGAGTCCGGTGATGGCTTCCTTCCCGATCTTCATGGCCCGCCCGATCCCGCGGTGCTGGGCCCGGACGCCGTCGACGAGGTCCCGTCGCCCGCACACGAGACCGCTCGTGGGGCCGGCAAACGCCTTCGACCCGCTGTAGATCACGAGATCGGCCCCCCGCGCGACGTACCGCCGGAGATCCTCCTCGGCGGCGGCGTCGACGAGCACGGGGACGCCGGACGCGCGCGCGACATCGACGCAGTCCCCGAGCGAGAGCATCCCTCTCTGCACCGCGTGATGCGACTGCACAAACACGAACCCGGCGGGCCGCGTCCGCATGACGGCCTCGAGCTCCAGCCGGTCCACCCGGTTCGCAGAGCCCACCGCCAGCACGGATCCGCCGCCCAGGCGGATCATCTGCGCGACCTCCGCGCCGAAGTCAATGAGGTGCCCGGCCTGGATCGCGATCCGCCGCTCGCCCTCCGGGACGTCCGGGAGCCGGCGCACCCGGCGGGGGTCGTTCCCGACGATCACGGCCGCAACCGAGAGCGCGATCCCCGCGGCGGCGCTCGCGACGACGCACGCGGCGTCCGCCCCGGTGGCGCGCACGATCGTCTCGGCGGCCCACTCGTGCAGCCGGTCCATGTCGCAGTAGGCCCCCGCGGCGCGACGCATCGCCTCCACCACGCCCGCGGACAGCGTGGCCCCGCCGAGCGACGTCATGTGGCCGCTGGCGTTGATCACCCGCAGCGCGTGGGGATCCGCCGCATCGCGATCCTGCGTTCGCTTCCCCGCCCCGGTCATCCGCGCATCCCCTTTCGTCTCCCCACACACCTCAGACCGATCCGAAGACGCCGCGGAAGCGGCTGAGAAACGCCCGCAGACGCTCGGTGCGGGGATGGACCAGGACCTCGGAGGGAACGCCGTCCTCAACGATCACCCCGCCGTCCATGAAGACGACCCGGTGAGCGACCTCGCGCACGAAGATCATCTCATGGGAGACGACGAGCATGGTCTGCCCGCTCCGGGCGAGGTCCTGCATCACGGTGAGCACTTCCCCGATGAGCTCGGGATCGAGAGCCGAGGTGACCTCATCGAACAGCATCACTTTGGGCTGCATCGCCACCGCCCGGGCGATTGCCACCCGCTGCTGCTGCCCGCCCGAAAGCTGAAATGGATACGCCCGGACCTTCTCCGCCAGCCCCACGCGCTCGAGCCAGGTGAGCGCGATGCGTTCTGCGTCGACCCGCGCCTTTCTCTGAACGTGCACCAGCCCCAGGGTGACGTTGTCGAGCACCGTCATATGGGGGAAGAGGTTGTAGCTTTGAAAGACCATTCCCACTTCCGCCCGCTGGCGCGACACCCGTGACTCGGGGAGCCGAACCCGCTGGCCGTCGACCTCCCGGTATCCCACCAGCTCCTCTCCAATGTGGATCCGCCCCTGCTGGTAGTCCTCAAGCGCGTTCACGCACCGGAGCAAGGTGGTCTTGCCGGATCCGCTGGCGCCGATCAACGCCACCACCTGCCCAGGATCCACCTCCAGCGTGATCCCGCGGAGCACGTGGAGCGTCCCGAACCGTTTGTGTAGATCGGCAATCCTCAGGACGGGCGGCATCGCGGCGTCAGTACTTGAGATAGGCAAACCGCCGCTCAAGCGTCGCCGCCGTCCGCGAGACCGTGAAGTTGACCACGAAATACAAAACGGCGGTGAGGAAGTAGAACGGCAGCACGATGAACGTGTATCCAACGACGTTCTGCATCGCCAGCAGCAGATCCACGATGCCCAACAGCGAGAGGAGCGACGACCCTTTGACGATCTCCACCGCGGCATTGACCCACGGCGGCAACATGCGCCGCGTCGCCTGAGGCAGGATCACGAGGCGCAGCCGCTGCCAGAAGGTCAACCCGACGGCCTTCGCTGCGTCCGACTGCGCGCGGGGGATGGAGTCGATCCCGCCTCGGACGATCTCCGCGATGTGCGCGGCCGCGAAGACCGTGAGCGCGGTCACGCCGGCCTGCCAGGCGGAGAGCCTCAGGCCGAACGCGGGCAGGGCAAAGTAGCAGACGAAGATCAGGACGAGCACGGGGATGCCTCGCACAGTATCCACGTAGGCCCGGGCGGCGAGGCGGACAACGAGACCGCCGTAGAGTAGCAGGAGCCCAACCACAAACCCAACGAGCGAGCCGGCGACGAGGACGAGGGCCGAGATCTCCAACGTCGTGCGCAGCCCGCGCAGCAGCTGCGGAAGCGCCAGCGCGATCTGATGCCACACGCCGGTCACCGGATCACGGCATACCGGCGTTCGATCCGCCGGAGGGCAAGCGCGATCCCGTACCCCGCGAGCAGGTACATGACGGAGGCAAACGTCCAGGCCTCGATGGTGCGGAAGGTGTTCACGTTCAACCACTCGGCAGCATACGTCAGCTCGGGCACGGCCAGCGCGGACGCGAGCGAGGTGTCCTTGAAGAGCGAGATGAACGTGTTGCTCAGCGACGGGAGGATGATCCGGAAGGTCACAGGGAGCGTCACGAATCGCACGCGCTGCCACGGGGTCAGTCCGACAGCCTTACCCGCCTCGAGGTAGCCGACGGGGACCGAGTTGACGCCGGCCCGGAAGACCTCGGTCAGATAGGCGCCCGAGTATACCGAGAGCGCGACGATGAACGACCAGACGTTATTGAAGACGGTGATCCCGGCCTTGGGGAGCCCGTAGAACGCAAAATATACCAGCAATAACAGCGGAACGTTCCGGATGAACTCCACGTAGGAGGTGATGCCGACACGGAGCCAGGGTGGGCCGAAGCTGCGGGCAAAGGCGCCCCCGATCCCAATCAGGCTGCCGATGAACAGGCAGAGCGCGGCGAGCTCCAGCCCAAGGGCCAACCCCCAATAGAATCGGGGAAAGTTCTGCCACGCCAGAAACCAGTTGAAGTGGTAGGCGCCCAGAGCGCTCCCTCGCGCGTGTGGCCGCTCAGCTCGGCCGGATCAATCCCAGCGCCTGGTCCATCCGCGCTTCGTCTGGGAACCCGATCGGCGGATCGGGGAGCGTTATGCCAAAGTACTTCGCGTACTCCTCCTTGTAGTACTTCCACTGGTTTCCGCCCATCGCGATCATGAGCACCGTGTCGACGAACTGTCGCCAGATAGGATCTCCCGGCTTCATCGCGCCCCCATACAGCTGAGGGTAATATCCCTTTCCCGAATCCTTATACTTAGTAGGAAACCGAATCGTCAGCCACCGCACGGTTGACTGATCCACCGCCGCCACGTCTGCGCGGTTGGAATCGACCGCCTGGATAACGTTGGCCTGGCTGTCGAGCTGGATGACCTGCGCCTTGGGCAGTGCCTCGTGCACCAGGTCGTCGGCGCTCACGTTCTGCAAGACCGAGCACTTGATCTTGCCGCCGGCGGCGGCCAGCGCCTTGTAGTCTCGGTACGAACTGGCCTTGGGCATCAACAGCCCCACGCCCTCTCGGTAATAGGGGATGGAAAACTCCACCTGCTGAGCGCGCAGGGGACTGATCGTCATGAATTGGAAGACGATATCCACCTTGTCGGTCAGCAGGCTCGGGATCCGCGCGTCGGCGGCCTGAATCTGGAACTGCGCTTTGGTCGGGTCGTTGAACAGGGCACTGGCCAGCAGGCGCCCCATGGAGATGTCGAACCCGGCAAACTCCCCCTTCTCGTCCTGGAAATGCCACGGTGGGTTGCCGTTGCCCGTTCCGACGATCAGCATCTTGCGCTTGATCACGTCGTAGAGCTTGCTGTTGCCCTGCGCCTGCTGCGCCGCAACGTTGGTGGCCAAAAACGCCGCGGCGATCGATCCGGTCCCCGCAGCGGCCGCCCAGCGGGCTAATCCGCCCGTGGCCAGCGCCCCCGCAGAGTCTGCGAGCAACTGCCTCCGTGAACCCGTCGTATGCCTCGCCCTCACGCCGTCTCCCATCGTGGTCACCCCCCCATACGAGCGCTTTACAGCCATGACATCGTTATCCGACCGGAGTGCCGCCCTCTTCATCACCGTGGGAAGGTTTCCTGCACACTTCGACGGGCGTGCGGGCTGCGTCGGGATGATCACACCCCCTCACGCGTGGGGTAGCCGTGCGCCTCCCAATCGGCGAGACCACCCTTCAATGCGAACACCCGCGTGTACCCCTTGCCCCACAGCGCAGCCGCCGCCCGGGCGGCTGATCCTTCCTCGGGTCAGGTTCAGTAAAACACGAGATCGGTATCACGTGGAAGCTCGGACGCTCG